>NZ_CBDTOK010000130.1:0-56527 GCF_965361945.1 Zongyangia sp.
GTTGTCTGCAACTCCAACTATAACCGATGAGGCCGTATCCTTCATCCTTTTTTATTCAACTGTCCAATATGTATTGTACTCCTACATGATTGAATGATTAGAATTGAAAAGAGAGAAACTTCAATTTTTATCATAGATGTGCTATAATAAAGCGTTAAGTGCCCTCTCATGTTTGATGTGTGGCACGACAGATAAGAGCCAATGATATATAGGTTTGTTTTCAGAATGAAAGTAGCAGCAATGCTAAGTAAAAGGAGCAAAAATGGAACAGATTGACAAACCATTTAAGCTGGTTTCGCCTTATAGCCCCACGGGAGACCAGCCGGAAGCGATCGCCAAGTTAGTCGAGGGCATCAAAAGAGGGGATAAGGAACAAACCCTGCTGGGAGTCACCGGTTCGGGAAAAACCTTTACCATGGCGAATATCATTGCGCAGATGAACCGTCCTACGCTCGTGCTTGCTCATAATAAAACGTTGGCAGCACAGCTTTGTTCTGAATTTAAGGAGTTTTTTCCAGAAAATGCAGTGGAATATTTCGTCTCCTATTACGATTACTATCAGCCTGAAGCGTATATTGCTTCGACCGACACCTATATCGAAAAAGACAGTGCTATCAACGAGGAGATTGAAAAACTTCGCCATTCAGCGACTTCGTCGTTGTCGGAGCGCAGGGATGTGGTCATCGTCGCATCTGTTTCCTGCATCTACAGCTTGGGAGACCCTATTGATTACCGTAATATGGTCATTTCCCTGCGGCAAGGAATGCAAAAAGACCGGGATGAGCTGCTCAAAAAGCTAGTAGAAATACAGTATGAACGCAATGATATCAATTTTGTGCGGAATAAATTTCGGGTGCGGGGAGATGTAGTGGAGATTTTTCCCGCTTATTCTGGGGAAACTGCCATCAGAGTTGAATTTTTTGGCGATGAAATCGATCGGATTAGTGAGATTAACCCACTGACAGGGCAGATAAAAAATGTAGTTTCCCATGTGGCCATTTATCCCGCTTCCCATTACATTGTTCCGCAGGATAAGATGAAAGCGGCTATTGTGGATATCGAAAGGGAAATGGAGGAAAGAGTCGCCTACTTTAAGTCCAAGGATAAGCTGATCGAGGCCCAGCGTATACGGGAAAGGACCTGCTATGACATCGAAATGCTGCAGGAAATTGGCTTTTGTAAAGGGATTGAAAACTATTCTCGTGTCCTGTCAGGCCGCGCTCCCGGGAGCTGCCCTTTCACGC
This sequence comes from Zongyangia sp., assembly GCF_965361945.1. Taxonomy (NCBI): domain Bacteria; kingdom Bacillati; phylum Bacillota; class Clostridia; order Eubacteriales; family Oscillospiraceae; genus Zongyangia; species Zongyangia sp. Next base: position 1,245 of record NZ_CBDTOK010000130.1, read on the forward strand.
TGCTGGACTATTTCCCTGATGATTTTCTTCTATTTGTGGACGAAGCCCATGTGACACTGCCACAGGTCAGAGGAATGTATGCGGGGGATCGAGCGAGAAAAGAGAGCCTTATTGAATATGGGTTCCGGCTTCCCTCAGCACTGGACAACCGTCCTTTGAATTTTGACGAGTTTTACAACAAGCTCAACCAGATTGTCTATGTCAGCGCCACGCCAGGCGAATTTGAACGGGAACACAGCACCCAGATTGTAGAACAGGTGATCCGGCCAACCGGCCTTTTGGATCCTAAGGTGACGGTAAAACCGGTAGAAGGACAGATTGACGACCTGCTCAGCGAAATTAATCTGCGTGCCCCCAAGGGAGAGCGGGTGCTGGTCACCACCTTGACCAAAAAGATGGCGGAGGATCTGACCTCTTACCTGGAAAATATGGGGGTCAGGGTCCGGTATATGCACCACGACATTGATACCATTGAGCGGATGGAGATTATTCGGGACCTGCGTTTGGGCGAGTTTGACGTGCTGGTGGGCATCAACCTACTCCGTGAGGGATTGGATATCCCTGAGGTTTCTCTGGTAGCCATTCTGGATGCGGATAAGGAGGGATTTTTGCGCAGCGAGACGTCCCTGATTCAGACCATTGGCCGTGCTGCCCGAAACGCGGAAGGCGAGGTTATCATGTATGCCGACAGCGTGACTGGCTCCATGGAGCGGGCCATTTATGAGACCCAGCGCCGGCGAGAGATTCAGATGCGGTATAATGAAGAACACGGAATTGTGCCGAAAACTATTAAAAAAGATGTTCGAGAGATTCTAGAGATTTCTAAGAAAGAGGAGTCTACAAACAAGAAAACCAAGAAGCTTTCCCGGAAGGAACGGGAGGCCCTTATTGCAAAATATACTGTGGAGATGCGAAATGCCGCTAAAATTCTGGAGTTTGAGCATGCAGCGTACCTACGGGATAAAATAAAAAAACTCAAGGAACAGGCATAGATACTGGAGGTAACAATTTGGCAAGGGATAAAATTATCATTAAAGGCGCAAGGGAACACAATCTCAAAAATATAGATTTGGAGATTCCCAGAGATAAGCTGGTGGTGTTTACGGGACTTTCTGGTTCTGGCAAGTCCTCTCTTGCTTTTGACACCATCTATGCGGATGGCCAGCGGCGCTATGTGGAGAGTCTCTCCTCCTATGCGCGGCAATTTTTAGGCCAGATGGAAAAGCCAGATGTAGACTATATTGAAGGGCTCTCTCCAGCCATTTCCATCGACCAAAAGACAACTTCGAAAAACCCACGTTCCACTGTAGGCACGGTGACAGAAATCTATGATTATCTCCGCCTTCTCTATGCCCGCATTGGAATTCCCCATTGTCCGGTTTGCGGGAGAGAAATCAAACAGCAGACCGTGGATCAGATCGTGGATAAGGTCCTGGAGCTTTCAGAGGGTACCCGGATCCAGGTGATGGCTCCAGTGGTACGGGCAAGAAAAGGTACCCATCAAAAGGAATTTGAGGCCGCAAGAAAAAGTGGCTATGTCCGTGTAAGAGTTGACGGCAACATTTATGATCTCTCGGAAGAGATCAGCCTGGAAAAGAACAAAAAGCACACCATTGAAATTATTGTAGATCGTCTGGTTATCAAAGAGGGTGTCCGGTCCCGGCTGGCTGATTCCATTGAAACAGCGGTGGGGTTGACAGGCGGATTGGCAGTCATCGATGTCATTGGTGGCGAAGAGATCATGTTTTCGCAAAATTACTCCTGCCCAGAACATAACATTAGCATCGATGAGCTTTCTCCTCGGATGTTTTCCTTCAATAATCCCTTTGGCGCATGTGAAAAGTGTACCGGACTTGGTACCTTTTTAAAGGTGGATCCAGATTTAGTGATTCCGGATAAAAAGCTGAGTATCCGTCAGGGAGCGATTAAGGCCAGTGGATGGTATTTTTCCGATGGCGGTATTGCCCAGATGTATTATGAGGGCCTGGCCAAACACTATGATTTTTCTTTGGATACCCCTGTCCGGCAATTGCCCAAAAAAATCATGGACATTCTGCTTTATGGCACCAAAGGGGAGAAGATCAAACTCCAAAGGGAAAAAGGACTTTCTCAAAGCACCTACTTTACAGATTTTGAGGGAATAGTCAACAACCTGGAGCGGCGTTTTCGAGAAAGTAACAGCGAATGGATGCGGGAGGAAATCTCCTCCTATATGAGCAGTGTCGAGTGCCCGGAATGCCATGGGGATAGACTAAAAAAAGAAGTTCTTGCAGTCACGGTAGGCGGCATCAACATCAGTGATTTTTGTAAGATGTCGGTGGTGGATGCGTTATCCTTTATCGAACATCTGAATTTGACAGAGCGGGAGCACATGATTGCAGATCGTGTCCTCAAAGAGATCACAGAACGTCTGGGATTTTTGCAGAGTGTGGGGCTGGAGTATCTGACCCTGTCCCGTTCTGCCAGCACCCTTTCCGGTGGTGAAAGCCAGCGGATTCGGCTTGCCACCCAGATTGGCTCTTATCTGGTAGGGGTTCTCTATATTCTGGACGAGCCAAGCATCGGACTGCATCAAAGAGATAACGACAAGCTGATCGCAACCCTGAAGCGGCTTCGGGATTTGGGAAATACCTTGATTGTAGTAGAGCATGATGACGAGACGATGTTGGCTGCTGACTACATTGTAGACATTGGTCCAGGAGCGGGACGGCATGGTGGTGAGGTGGTCTTTGCCGGAACAGTAGAGGATATGATGAAATGTGATGCCTCTATTACCGGGCAATATCTCAGTGGGAAAAAGAAAATCCCAGTTCCCAAAGAGCGCAGAAAAGGAGACGGACGCTATCTGGAAATCAAGGGGGCGGCAGAGAATAATCTGAAAAATATAGATGTAAAACTGCCGTTGGGTGTATTCACAGCTATTACCGGGGTGTCCGGCTCGGGAAAAAGCTCACTGGTCAATGAGATCCTTTATAAAAAGCTGGCTCATGAGCTCAATGGCGCCCGGACCAAAGCCGGAAAACATGAGGATATGATTGGCATTGAGCAATTGGATAAGGTGATCGATATCAACCAATCCCCCATTGGTCGGACGCCGCGGTCCAACCCAGCAACCTACACCGGCGTCTTTACCGATATCCGGGAGGTGTTTGCCCAGACCAATGAGGCTAAAATGCGTGGTTACAATTCTGGCCGTTTCTCCTTTAATGTGAAAGGCGGCAGATGTGAGGCATGCGAAGGAGACGGCATTATCAAGATTGAGATGCATTTCCTTCCTGACATCTATGTCCCCTGCGAAGTTTGTAAAGGCAAGCGGTATAACCGTGAGACCTTGGAGATAAAATATAAGGGGAAGACCATCTACGACATTTTAGAGATGACGGTAGAAGAAGGCTTGCAATTTTTCGCCAATCACCAGAAAATCAGCCGAAAGCTCCAGACCCTTTATGATGTGGGACTTGGCTATGTCAAGATCGGACAGCCGGCCACCACGCTTTCCGGCGGAGAGGCACAGCGGGTAAAATTGGCTACCGAGCTTTCTCGGCGTCCTACCGGTCGCACCATCTATATCTTGGACGAGCCTACTACCGGCCTTCATGCTGATGACGTCAACAAGCTTATTCAGGTGCTACAGAAGCTGGTGGATAGCGGTAATACAGTGGTTGTTATTGAGCATAATTTGGATGTCATCAAGACTGCGGATTACATTATCGACCTTGGCCCGGAAGGCGGTGACAAGGGCGGTGAAGTTGTCGTTTGCGGCACACCAGAGGAAGTTGTTCAATGTGAACGGTCTTATACTGGTCGATATCTTAAAAAAATGCTCAAATAATTTGAAAAACCTATTTACAAACCGATACTAAAACAGTATAATTTAGTTAAGAATTTCACAATCCATGAATGTTGGAAAGGAGATTTCAAGTATGGCGAAATATGTTTGCTCCGTATGTGGCTATGTCTACGACGAAGCAGAGGGCGCTCCTGATGCTGGCATTGCTCCCGGCACCAAATGGGAAGATGTTCCCGATGATTTTGTTTGTCCTCTTTGCGGTGTCGGAAAGGACATGTTCGAACAGGAATAACCAAACGGCGTAAGGGGGCTCACATTGGCCCCCTTGCTCTTTGTGAAAGTGGGGAAATAAAATGGCGAGTTACAAAATTACCGATTCTATTTATTCTGTTGGTGTACTTAATCCCAATATGCGCATTTTTGATATTGTCATGGAGACAGAATACGGGACAACATATAATTCCTATATTGTCAAAGGCAGTGAAAAAACGGCACTTGTCGAGACCTGCCATAAAACCTATTTTAGAGCTTATCAGGATAACATCAATGAAGTTGCAGATATTAACAAGATTGACTATGTGATTATGAATCACAATGAGCCGGATCACTCTGGCGTATTGGCCAAATTATTTGACCTCAATCCCAATCTGACCGTCATCGCTTCTCAGGCAGGTGCTCTTTATCTGAAGAATATCACCAATCGTCCGGGATTAAAGGTCCAGGTGGTCAAGGATGGCGATACGCTGGATTTGGGCGGGAAAAAGCTTCAATTTAGGATTGCCCCCTTCCTCCACTGGCCTGACTCTATGTTTACCTGGTGTGAAGAGGATAAGGTCCTTTTCTCCTGTGATTTCTTCGGCTGCCACTACTGTGAGCCCTATGGATTTGATGTTAATGTGGCCTATCCCAAAGCATATGAAATTGCACTGAAGGGCTACTACGATGCAATTTTTGGCCCCTTTGGCTCCTATGTGCGCAAAGGACTGGACAAAATTAAAGACATTGATCCTGAATTTATCTGTACAAGCCATGGCCCTATTCTCACCAAAGGCGGCAATATCCAGCACGTCAAAGAGATGTATGAGCTCTGGAGCCGTCCGGCGAAAAATGAGGCAACAACCATCCCGATATTTTATTGCACTGCTTATGGAAATACCGGAATCCTAGCCAATGCGATTAAAGAGGGAATTCTCAGTGTACTGCCTGATGCGCAGGTACCTGTCTATGACATCAACGATTACGAGATGGGAGAGCTTGCTGCACAACTGAATGGCAGTGATGCTTTTGTTATCGGTTCTCCCACCCTCAATCGTGCTGCCGTACCGCCGGTGCTGCAGCTGCTGAGCCATCTGGATATGATCAATAACCAGAAGAAGCCTTGTATGGTCTTCGGTTCCTACGGATGGAGTGGGGAGGCTGTGCCTATGCTAACCACTTATCTGAAGGCGATGAAATTTAATGTCTTTGGTGATGGTTGCCGGGCTGTGTTTGTACCTTCTGAAGAAGAGATTGCCGCTGCCAAAGCCTACGGCGCAGATTTTGCAAAGACACTCTAATTGAATTGAAAAACCGCGGAAAGGAAGACTTCCCGCGGTTTTTGATATCTCCTCCACGGGAGCCGCTCAAAGTTGTAATCCGGTTGGGGACATGGTATACTTAATTTAAATTGTGCTTTCTGCTGCTAAAAGGAGATGACGGTAATGTGGGCTGATGAGAGCGTTTTTTATCAAATATATCCTCTGGGATTTTGCGGCGCGCCAGAGCAAAACGACGGATTGGTTGTTCCGCGTATTGCGAAGGTGGCGGAGTGGATTCCTCATATTTTGCAGACAGGTGCGAATGCCATTTATTTTTCTCCTCTTTTTGATTCGGATTCCCATGGTTATGATACCAGAGATTATCGCCGACTGGACTGCAGGTTGGGAACAAATGCAGACTTTGCAAAAGTTTGCAGGCAGCTTCACGAAAATAAAATCAAGGTTGTTCTAGATGGCGTATTTAACCATGTAGGGCGGGGATTCTGGGCTTTTCAGGATGTACTGCAAAATAGAGAGGGTTCACGGTATAAAGACTGGTTTCATATCAACTTTTCGGGTAATAGTAATTATAATGATGGCCTTTGGTACGAAGGATGGGAAGGACACTATGAACTAGTCAAGCTCAACCTGCGCAATGAGGAAGTGATTGCCCATCTCTTTGACTGCATCCGGGGCTGGGTAGAGGAATTTGACATTGACGGACTGCGGCTGGATGTGGCTTATATGCTTGACCGAGACTTTTTACGTCGGCTCCACGATTTTTGTCAGGGCCTCAAACCAGATTTTTTCCTGGTGGGAGAAATGCTCCACGGAGACTACAATCAATTGGTCAATGACCAGATGCTCCACTCTGCAACCAACTATGAATGCTATAAGGGGCTTTATTCCAGCTTTAACAGCATGAACATGTTTGAAATTGGTCATTCCCTTTTGCGCCAATTCGGCCCGGAGAATTGGACTTTGTATAAGGGCAAGCATCTACTCAATTTTGTGGACAACCATGATGTGACTCGGGTAGCCAGTATTCTGACCAATCCGGAACATCTGCCCTTAATTTACGGTATCCTTTTTGCCATGCCGGGGATCCCCTGCATCTATTACGGTAGCGAATGGGGGACAGAAGGGGTAAAACAGCAGGGAAGCGATGCCAATTTGCGCCCTTGTTTTGACGGACCTATTTTCAACGATTTGACCCAGCAGATTGCAGCCATGGCCCAGGCACACCGTGATAGTCCGGCTCTTTGCTACGGCGATTATAACTCACTGGTTCTCACCAATCGCCAGATCATATTCCAACGCAGATGTGATAGAGAGCGGGTCATTGTTGCCGTCAATGCAGATTCACAGCCCTACGTGGCCCATTTTGACGCCCAGTCAGGACAGGGAAAGGATTTGATTACAGGACAGCTCCATGATTTTGGCGGCGGAAGTACGCTGCCCCCTTATAGTGTTTCCTACTGGCAAACTGAAAGATAGATAAAAATACAGCCGATTACTATCGGCTGTATTTTTATTTGCGTGATGCCGAAAAGCCAGGACAAGGGGATTATTGGTTGAATCTTAGGGCAAAAAATGATATAATTATTTGAATTTCATCGTTTGGAAGGAGTTTCTGTTTTGCTCCAAAGCAAAGATTTAGAGATAGAGATTTCTACTACATCTAAAGGCACTGCTATGCAACTTGAATGGATTGGCTGGGAGGCTCAGCAAAGCTATATTTCCCAGGTAAAAAGCTTATTGGAAGAGCGCTTTGACCATCCTCCTATGGCGTGTGTACGGACCTTTGGCTGCCAGCAAAATGAGGCGGACAGTGAGAAGATTCGAGGAATGCTTTCTCAAATGGGGTATGGACTTACAGAAGAAACCGCCCTTGCGGACCTGATCCTTTTTAATACCTGTGCAGTCCGGGAAAATGCGGAGGATCGTGTTTTTGGCAATGTAGGAGAACTTAAACGTCAGAAGGAACAAAATCCACACCTTATCATCGGACTGTGCGGCTGTATGGTTCAGCAGGAGCATATCGCCCAACGCATTAAAAAAAGCTATCCTTATGTAGATTTGGTTTTCGGTACCCATGCCTTGTCCTCATTTCCCCAGCTTTTACTAGAAAAGCTGAGCCGAAACAAGAGGATATTTGACATCCATGACAGCGCGGGCGAGATCATTGAGGGTATGCCGGTGCGCAGAAAGGATGGGCTTAAGGCGTGGATTCCCATTATGTATGGGTGCAATAACTTCTGCACATACTGTATTGTACCCTATGTCAGAGGCAGGGAGCGAAGCCGGGAACCGGAAGCAATTCTGGAGGAAATCCGCGGGGTGGTCGCGCAAGGATATAAAGAGATCACACTTCTTGGGCAGAATGTCAACTCCTACGGTAAAACCCTGAAGACCCCTCTCTCCTTTGCAGGACTGCTGGAGAAAATCAACGGCCTGGATGGGGATTTTCGCATCCGGTTTATGACGTCCCATCCCAAAGACTGTACCCATGAGCTAATTGACACAATTGCCAGATGCGACAAGGTATGCAACCACATCCATCTGCCGGTCCAGTCGGGCAGCAGCCGGGTGTTAGCGGCAATGAACCGCCATTATACCCGGGAGGAATATATAGAGCTGATCCAGTATGCCCGAAAGAAGATTCCCGAAGTGTCCTTCACCAGCGATATTTTGGTAGGATTCCCAGGGGAGACCTATGAGGATTTCAAAGAAACTCTCCGGTTGGTCCAGGAGATAGAATACGATAGCCTTTATACTTTTATCTATTCCAAGCGGGAGGGGACAAAGGCCGCACAGATGGAAGACCCGGTGCCTTATGCAGAGAAATCCAGATGGCTCAGAGAGATTATAGAGGCGCAGGAAGAGATTGCCAGCCGGCGGCATCGAGGACTGATCGGACAGACTCTCCGTGTATTGGTGGAAGGCCCAGGAAAACATCCGGGAACGATGGCGGGACGAAGTGAGCAGAATATCATTGTGGAATTCCCGGGGGATGAAAGCGCGAAAGGGCTTTTTGTTGATGTGAAGATAGACCGGGCGGCCAACTGGGCAGTGTTCGGCAAAGCTGTATTTTAGTGGGGAGACCCTTAAAATAAATCATTTTGAAAAAAGTTTGGGAGGATATAACCATGGATATTATTCAAATGGCAAGAGAGATGGGTAAGGCCATCCAGAAAGACGAAAATTACCTGGCGCTGATGAAAGCTAAGGACCTTATTGACAATGATCCTACACTGCAGAAGCAGATTTCTGAATTTAATCTGAAAAAAATGAGCCTTAACCAGGAACTGGGCAAGGAAGAGAAGGATCAGTCCAAATTGGCCTCCTTAGATCGTGAGATCAAAGAAATTTACAACAGCATCATTGGCAATGAAAACATGATTGCTTTTAACCAGGCCAAGCAGGCGATTGACACCATGATGAATCAAGTCAGCCAGATTCTCATGCTTTCTGTTAACGGAGAGGATCCAGATACAGAGCTTAGCTCCTGCACCGGCAGCTGCTCCAGCTGCGCTGGATGCCATTAATCCTTAGAGCCATCTGATTAATGTGACAAAGCATAAAGATTTTCAAGGAGGAAATAACAGTGGCCGAACTTTCACCCATGATGCAGCAATATTTTAGGATCAAAAGTGAACACAAAGATCAGCTTCTGTTTTTCCGCCTTGGGGATTTTTATGAAATGTTTTATGATGATGCCATTACCGCCTCCAAAGAGCTGGAACTGACCTTGACAGGACGGGACTGTGGGCAGGAGGAAAGAGCACCTATGTGCGGCATTCCTTACCACAGCTGTGAAGCGTATATTGCGCGGCTGGTGAAAAAGGGCTATAAAGTAGCCATCTGTGAGCAGATGGAGAATCCTGCCCTTGCCAAAGGCGTTGTCAAGCGGGAAGTTGTCCGGGTTGTTACGCCCGGAACTGTGATTGAAAACAGTATGCTGGATGAGGCAAGCAATAACTTTATCTGCTGTGCCTATCTAGATACCTATGCCTGTGGGCTTAGCTTTGCGGACATTTCCACAGGTGAAGTTTATGTAACCGAACTTTCCACTGACGAAGTGGAATATAAGATCATGAACGAGTCCAGCCGATTCTCTCCCAGTGAGGTAGTAGCCAATCATACCTTAGCGGAGAAGAAACAGGTCATCCAGTTTTTTAAAGATAAGCTCAACTGCATGTATGACGTGCTCGATGACGGCTATTTTGAAGAAGAAAGTTGCAAGACCAGAGCAACCAGCCAATTTGCGGACACGGACCTTGAAAAGTTGGGACTTTTTGAGAAGAAAGCAGCCCTTAAGAGTTTAGGGGGGCTGATTCGTTATTTATATGACACCCAGAAAACCGGTGTCGAGCGGCTGATGACCATCAACTTGTATCAGGAAACCCAATTCATGAATTTGGACCTGGTGGCAAGGCGGAACCTGGAACTGACCAAAACGCTGCGTTCCGGTGATAAAAAAGGATCATTGCTTTGGGTGCTGGATCAGACAAAGACAGCCATGGGCAAGCGGCTGATGAAAACCTATATTGAGCAGCCAGTGGTTAATCCCACCATTATCACCAAACGTTTAGGCGCTGTAGATGAATTGTCCCAAAACAATGTGGCGCGCCAAGATCTGATGGAATTACTGGGCGGTGTCTTTGATATGGAGCGCCTGATGACCCGTATTGTCTATGGAAGTGTCAATGGAAGAGAGCTAAAGGCATTGGCCTTTACAGCTCAAAAATTACCCGAAATCAAAGGAATTCTTTCCCCTTTCCAGGCAACCTATCTGGAGCAGATCGAAAATGCCATTGATCCACTGGAGGATATTGCCTCTTTGATTGAAAACGCTATTATTGACGACCCGCCAGTTACCCTGAAAGAGGGTGGGGTCATCAAGAATGGATACAATGAAGAACTGGATTCCCTGCGGGACGTGGTGAACAACTCGAAACAGTATTTGGCCAATATTGAGGCGTCTCAGCGGGAAAAAACCGGGATTAAAAACTTAAAAATTGGATATAACAGGGTGTTTGGCTATTATATCGAAGTAACAAAGTCCTTTTTAAGCCAAGTACCTGAAGAATACATAAGAAAACAGACCCTGACCAATTGTGAGCGCTACATTACCCAGGAGCTCAAGGAATTGGAGGAGCTGATTCTTACAGCCAAGGATAAGATTATCCTTTTGGAGAATCAGTTATTTGAAGAGATTCGGAAAACGGTGGCGAGTGCCCTGCATCGAATTCAGGCTACCGCAACGGCAGTGGCCAAGCTGGACGTATTTTGCTCTCTGGCTCAGGTGGCGGTAAAGAACCGCTATGTTCGGCCCCACATCAATTTAGAGGGCAGAGTAGAAATCAAAGGGGGGCGGCATCCTGTAGTTGAGGCCATCAGCGACGCGCCATTTGTCCCCAACGATGCCATTTTGGATAAAAACGAAAACCGGGTGGCCATCATTACCGGGCCTAATATGGCGGGGAAATCTACCTATATGCGGCAGGTCGCCTTGATTGTCCTCATGGCACAGATGGGGAGCTTTGTTCCGGCAGAAAGTGCGGATATCGGAATTGTAGATGGCATCTTTACCCGTGTTGGCGCCTCGGATGATCTTTCGGCGGGACAGTCTACCTTTATGGTGGAGATGAGCGAGGTGGCCTATATTCTAAAAAATGCCACATCCAACAGCCTTCTCATTCTCGATGAGATCGGACGGGGAACCTCCACTTATGATGGCATGAGCATTGCACGGGCTGTGATCGAGTATATCGCTGATAAGAGAAAGCTAGGGGCCAAGACCCTGTTTGCCACCCATTACCATGAGCTGACGGAATTGGAAGATACTATCAGCCGGGTAAAAAATTACAATATTGCGGTAAAAAAACGAGGCGATGAGATTATCTTTCTGCGCCGCATTGTCAGTGGTGGGGCAGATGATAGCTATGGAATCGAGGTTTCAAAGCTGGCGGGCATTCCCGATCCGGTGATCAAGCGGGCCCATGAGGTGCTCAAGGCCCTAGAGGCAGGAAAAACACCGGCTGAACACCGGAGAGGCAGGAAGCCTGCGGCGGCAGCGGAGGACTCTATGCAGATTTCCTTTGCCCAGTCGGTCAATGACCAGTTGGCGGATACCATCCGGAATATTGATCTTAACACGGTGACGCCGATTGAAGCGCTCAACAAGCTATACGAATTAAAGAACATGCTTAAATAATGAGAAGGTGGTGGAAAGATGCCTGTTATCAATGTGCTGGACAAACATGTTGCCGAATTGATTGCTGCCGGCGAGGTGGTAGAGCGGCCAGCTTCCGCTATTAAAGAGCTGATGGAGAATTCCATTGATGCTGGTGCATCTTCCATTACGGTAGAGATAAAGAATGGTGGCATTTCCTATATACGGATTACGGATGACGGCTGTGGCATTGAAAGGGCGGATGTCCGAAACGCCTTTTTGCGCCATGCCACCAGTAAAATTAAGAGCGAGGAAGATTTGGAAAGCATCGGGACACTGGGATTTCGAGGAGAGGCTCTGGCCTCTATTGCGGCGGTATCCAAAGTAGAGATGCTGACCAAAACCCAGGAGGAGACCGTAGGATCCCGCATCACCTTGTCAGGCGGCGAAGTGGAAAGTCTGGATGACGCTGGATGCCCCAAAGGGACGACCATTATTGTGCGGGATATTTTTTTCAATACTCCGGCTCGGATGAAATTTCTGAAAAAAGACGTTTCAGAGGGGAATGCGGTCGCCAATGTTGTGGAGAAAACTGCGCTTTCTCATCCTAATGTATCCATCCGTTTTCTGAGGGATAATCAGGAGCGGCTGTATACACCGGGAGATAATAGCTTAAAATCCACTATTTATGCAGTTTATGGAAAAAAGTTCTCCGATGATTTGATACCGGTGAATTTTACCAGTGGTGCCCTTACCCTGCAAGGCTATATTACAAAACCCTATGCGGCCCGAGCAAACCGTACTATGCAGAACTTTTTTGTCAATGAACGTTTTGTCAAATCCAAAACCTGCATGGTAGCGTTGGAGGAAGGATATAAACACAGCATCATGGTGGGGAAATTTCCCGCCTGTGTGCTCCATATTACCATTCCGGAAAATACGGTAGACGTCAATGTCCATCCCGCAAAGATCGAAGTTCGTTTCGCAAACGAAAAGATGATTTTTGACCTTGTGTATTACGGGGTGAAATCTGCGATTATGAAGTCGGGGGATCAGCCGGAGCTTCATGTTTCTCCCACCGGCCAAACTGTGTCTGCTGCTAAAGCAACAGAACAGATTGATGCTGTAAAGAATCAAGTTCACTTTGAAGAGATAAAACCGTCTTCCAGAAAAAGCACTCTGGTTGAACGCGAGAATCCTGTTCCCCCAAAAGCTGCTGCCTACCGTCCACAGATGATTTTTACCTCCCCTGAAAGGGAGAAGCTGCGGCCACTTCAGGATACCACCACCTTTACCTATGAACTGAAACCTAAAGCGGCAATTCCGGTGGATGAAACTACTTCACCATCACTGCGCCCTATCCAGGCAGATCAGCAGGAAGAGACAGAAAAAAGTGTAAAAGAGATCTCTGAAAGTGCCAATAGAATACAAAAGGAAGAGGACGGCTATCGGCTGGTGGGAGAGGTTTTCCGCACCTATATGATTCTGGAACAAGGAGAAAAAGTCGTTTTCATTGATAAGCACGCAGCCCATGAGAGGCTGCTATATAACCGGCTGAAGACTGGACTCGGTGAGATGGATCGGCAGTTTCTCCTGTCTCCGGTGATGGTGACGCTGACGCCGCCGGAACATGAGGCTGTCTGCGGAAATGTGAAAGCCTATGCCGCTCTCGGCTTTGACGTGGAAGATTTTGGCGATCATACTATTCTTGTTCGTAGTGCTCCCATGATGCTGGATACGGCGGAGATTGAGAACTGTGTTTGTGAAATTGCAACTTCCATCTTGGAACATAAAAAAGATCTGACGCCTCAGGTTATGGATGATCTCTACCATTCCATGGCGTGTAAGGCGGCTATGAAGGCCAATGACAAAAGGAATACTCTGGAATTAGAGCAGCTTATTACCCTTTTGCGACAAGATGACGATGCGAAATACTGTCCTCATGGCCGGCCGGTTTCTATAGTGATCAAAAAAACAGAGCTGGAAAAGAAATTCGGCAGGCTGGGATAGGATGATGGTCAAGAATAAAGGAGGATGCGAGGTTGGATAGGAAAATACCTCTTTTGGTTATTACAGGACCAACTGCATCTGGAAAGACCCGGCTCTCCATTGACCTGGCCCGATGCTACCATGGGGAAATTGTTTGCGCTGACTCCATGCAGATTTATAAGGAAATGCAGATTGCCACGGCCAAGCCAACGGCTGAGGAGATGCAGGACATCCCCCATCATCTTTTTGATTTTTTATCCCTGGATGAGGAGTTTAGCGTCGCTCAGTATTGTGCAAAGGCGAAAGAAGCAATCGCGGATATTTCAAGCAGGCAGAAACTCCCTATGCTAGTGGGTGGAACTGGTCTCTATATTAATTCCTTGATTGACAATGTGAATTTTGAAAAGATAAAAACTGATCCCCAACTTCGTCAGAATCTACAGGGCTTGGCACAGGAAAAGGGCAACGATGCCTTGTTTGCGATATTACAGAAAATTGATCCCTTGCTCTGTGAAAAATTGCATCCCAACAATGTGGGCAGGGTGATCCGTGCCATTGAAGTTTATCAGACCACTGGAATCCCTATGTCAGAAATGCAGAAAAGGGCGAAAGAAAAGGAAAGCCAGTACCAGCTATGTATGATCGGTATTGCCTACGCCGACCGGCAGAAGCTGTATGACCGCGTTAATCTTCGAGTGGACCAAATGCTGGAGATGGGGCTGCTGGAAGAGGCAAAGGATATTTTGTCCAGAGGAGATCTAAAAACAGCCCGGCAGGCCATAGGCTATAAGGAACTTAAGGGGTATATTGATGGTCAGATTTCCTATCAGGAAGCTGTGGAGAATCTAAAAAGGGAAACCCGGCGATACGCTAAGCGACAACTCACGTGGTTTCGCAGAGATCAGCGGATTCAGTGGATTTTGCCTGATACTCTCCATGGTTATGATGAAGTTTTTCGGTCAGCGCAAAGAATACTGGAAAAAAGTGGAATACTGTGATAAGATATATTTAAAAGCCCATCAACAAATCTGACACAAAATTATGGTATGATAAAATATAGCTCAGTGTTGCTTGCTCAGACACAGAAAAGTTGATTCATAGGAAATAGGAAAAGCGGGTTTTTGCCAGCGACGAATCCGTTTCTTTCCTTTGCAAGGTTCGCTGGAGAAATGGTGGTTTGAAATGAACAAAAATATGAATTTACAAGATGTATTTCTCAATCAGGCACGGAAGGAAAAAATTACGGTGACCATTTATCTGACCAATGGTTTCCAATTCAAAGGTGTTGTCAAGGGATTTGACAGTTTCACTGTCATTCTCGACACCGAGGGAAAACAGAACTTGGTATATAAACATGCGATTTCCACCATTACGCCATCTCGGGCCATCAGCATTTTGGACCAGACGGAAAAGGAAAGTATAGAATAAAAGTCTGAGGTCTAACAATGAATAACCGAACTGGTAAGGTTTTAATCTTTGTATTTTCATTATTCCTCGTTATTTATGCCGGCTATCAGGCGGTGCGTTATTTTTATGCCCCCTATCGAACAGAGACAGCATTTAACTTCACGGTGGCGGACAGCATAGATGTCCAGGGAATTATGATCCGTGATGAGACGGTAATTGATGGCCAGACAGGCGATGTCATCAGTTATGTCAACGCTGATGGGACCAAAGTGTCCCAGGGCAGTGTGATCGCTGAAATTTATCCGTCGGAACAGTATGCGGCAGATAAGGTCCGCATTGAAGAATTGGCCAACCAAATCGAGATTTTGGAAGAAGCCCAAAGTGCTGGCAGTGGCTATTATGCCAATTCGGATTCTATCACTCGCCAGATCGCAGATGAATTAGGAAACTACATTGACGCCGCTTCATCTGGGCAGGTGGGAGAGATAGAAGATACTAAAATGAATTTGGTCTCTCTTATCAATAAAAAACAGATGTCCACTGGGAATACTACAGATTTCAGCGCTACAATCCAAGAACTGACTGCGGAAAAGGAGCAATTGGAAAGTACGGCTGCCGCTGGAACAGAACAGACGATTACATCTCCTTTGGCCGGGTATTTTGTAGGTTCTACTGATGGATTGGAGGAAACACTGAAGTTTGAGGCAATGGATCAGATGAGTGTTAAAGAGTATGAAGATCTCATCGCCCAAGAGATAGAGCCTCAAAGCGGGCATATAGGAAAGATCATCAGTGAGTTTAACTGGTTTTATGCGGCTCAGGTGTCCGCAGATGATGCCTCGAAGTTTGTAGAAGGTTCTGATGTTAGTCTGAGTTTTAGTGAGACTGATGAGGAAAGTGTTCCTGGGGAAGTTATAAAGATTTTCAGTGATGATACCTCAGAAAATAATATTGTTATTATCCGGTGTAATCGTATGTCTTCTGATCTTGCTCAAATGAGGACGGCACAGGCGCAGATTCAGTTTGAAAGCTATACTGGACTGCGTGTTCCTGAGAAAGCGATCCGGATTCAAAACAATGTACAGGGCGTTTTTGTCCGCATTGGAGACCGAGTGAGCTTTAAACAGATTTATCCCATATTTGTTGGAGAAGATTTTGTCCTCAGTTCCATTGACGAATTGGATACAGATGGATCACTGCAATTGTTTGACGAGATTATTGTAGAAGGGACAGATTTATATGATGGAAAGTTACTCAGTTAAAGAGAAACAGGAACAGATACGGGAGAATATTGATCGGATTCGTGAGGAGATCGTTAAGGCGGCGCTTTCCTGTGGGCGAAACCCGGATGATATTACACTGATGGCGGTAACAAAGACAGTAGACCCTATTTTTGTCAATACCGCCATTGACTGCGGCATCAAGCTCCTGGGGGAAAACAGGGTACAAGAATTTCTCTCTAAGAAGGACAAATATCATCGAGACGGTGTCTCTGTCCATATGATCGGACATCTGCAGACCAATAAGGTAAAATACATTATAGGGGAAGTGGATTGTATTGAATCGGTGGACAACCACCGATTGCTGGCTGAAATTGAAAAAGAGGCGGCAAAACTGAATAAAAGGATGAAAGTACTGCTAGAAGTCAATATCGGAAGAGAAGAGAGCAAGTCAGGTCTGGATCCGGATAAGGTGCTGGATTTTGTGGAGGAAACTTCTGCATATCCCCATATCCATGTAGCTGGACTGATGGCGATTCCTCCAATTTGTGATCAAATTTCAGATTTGGAGGACTATTTTGACAGAATGTATCAGCTATTTCTTGACATCGGCACGAAAAAAATAGATAATGTTTCTATGGATTTATTGTCGATGGGAATGTCAGGCGATTATCTGACTGCAATCCGCCATGGGTCTAACATGGTACGTCTTGGCACAGCAATCTTCGGCAAACGAAACTATTAAGGGGGAATTTTGTCATGGGAATGATGGACAAATTCAAGAACTTTATGGGAATACCTGACGAAAACTACGAAGATGACGACATGGATATAATTTCTTCTAAATTTGACGACGAGGTGGAGGCTCCGGCAGAGGATACGGCTGGAAAGCAGCGCAATAAGGTGGTAAACATTCATGCCACAACACAGCTGCAGGTCGTATTGGTAAAGCCTGAGCGCTTTGACGATGCCAGCGCTGTAGCTGACCATCTGAATTCCAAACACACAGTGGTACTGAATCTGGAGTCTACCAATCGGGATGTTGCCAGAAGGCTGCTTGACTTTTTAAGTGGTGTGGCTTATGCCAACAATGGCCATCTGCAGAGAGTCGCTAACAGCACTTATATTATTACACCCTATAACGTAGACATCAAAGGAGAACTCCTGGATGAGCTGGAGAGCAATGGCGTTTTCTTTTAATATTGCTTGCACGGGAGAAATGTGATGACGACAGTTTTATCTTCGCCTGAGGACAAACTTCTTTTGTCCCGGGCCGAAGATTGTTTCATATTTGCCCGGGATCAATACACGCCAAAATTCCTAGGCTTTTTGGATTTACACCAATCTGCGGTAATTCAGTCCATGATAAAACCTGTGGATGTTACACTGGATTTTTTCGGTGGATATCCGGGAAGTGAACGAACGATGGCGGGCTTTTTCCCGCCGTATTGTGAGCCAGAGGTAGGAGATTATCCTCTGTGTGCTTTGACACTTACCTTTCGCAGGGAAGCGCAGTTGTCACATCGGGATGTGCTGGGGGCGCTGATGCACCTTAATATTACCCGGGACAGTGTTGGCGACATTCTGATAGAGCCAGGTCGGTGTGTAGTTTTCCTCAGAGAACCTGCGGCTCGGCTAGTGAAAAATGAATTGTCCAAGGTGGGCAGAGAAGGTGTAAAAATCAGTGATGGTTTTCAAGACCCTTTGCCTGCCCTTCATCATTTTGTAGAGTCGGAAGGTACGGTCAGTTCTATGCGCCTTGATTGTGTCGTTGCACTGCTGCTTTCTTTGAGCCGTGAAAAAGCAGTGCGTCTCATTACATCTGGATTGGTGGCGCTAAATTTTCTGGTGTGCGAAGACAAGGACAAAACCGTGGAGGAGGGAGATCAACTCTCCATTCGCGGATATGGACGATTTCTGGTTGACAGCATCGGAGGGACAACCCGTAAGGGCAGAACCTTTATCCATACGAAAAAATTCATATAAGTGAGAGGGAGGACAGGGAATGTTAACTCCGAATGAGATTGCCAACAAAACTTTTGAGAAGACTAAATTTTCCGGTTACCGGCCTGAGGACGTAGATGTTTTCATGCAGGAAGTTGCATCGGCTATGGCTGCCCTTCAGGCCGAGAAAAATGAACTGGAGGCTAAAATTGAGGTTTTAGCTGACAAGGTTGAGGAGTACCGGAACGACGAGGACAGCCTTCGTGCCGCGTTGATCGGCGCCCAGAAACTGGGAGACAATATTGTCAAAGAGTCGAAAAATAAGGCGGAGCTCATTATGCGTGATGCCCAGATTAAGGCGGAACGCATCGTAGAAAATGCTCAGCATAAAATCGAAAAAGAGCAGTACGCCCTGCAGTTGATGCAGACGGAAGTTAAAAACTTTAAAGAGAAATTACTTTCCCTGTATAAAGCCCATTTAGAGCTAATTACGGCGCTTCCTGATTTTGACGATGAGAAGGAAGATGCGGTGGAAATCAATATTGACGATATTTCTTCTTCTGAACCGAAAGAGGATGCTGCGGTTCAGCCCGAGGAAACCAAGCTCAATGAAGAGCCGTCCATTTCGGTTGTAGAGAATTCTCAATCCGACGAAGCGGCTGCTGTTGAGGAAGTGGCTGAAGAGGATGAATTTATCATAAAAAAGAGCAGCTCTGCATTTAAACCAGATTATCACGCAGATATCGCTCAGGGCATTCAGGAACTGAGCCAGCCTGCAAAGAGCGAGACCAAGAGTGAAAACAAGTTTGGTCCGCTTAAATTCGGTGCTGCCTATGACTTGACCCGTGATTCCGACAAATAACGGTATTTTTGGATACCTAAAATATTAAGGAGAGAATACCCAATGCCTCAGGACTATAATCAAACACTGAATCTTCCCCAGACAGATTTTCAGATGCGTGCGGCGTTGCCCCAGCGGGAACCCGAGATGCTCAAGGAATGGGAAGAGAACAAACGTTATGAGAAGCTGATCAAAAAAAATGAGGGGAAACCTCTGTATGTGCTTCATGACGGCCCGCCTTATGCCAATGGAGACATCCATTTGGGTACAGCGCTTAACAAAGTACTGAAAGATTTTATTGTTCGCTATAAAAATATGGCCGGATTCCAGTCTCCTTATGTTCCGGGCTGGGATACCCATGGTCTGCCCATCGAACTTAAGGCAATGAAGAGTATCGGCGTCAATAATATTAAGTCGCCGGTAGACCTCCGCCATCACTGCCGTGAATTTGCATTGTCCTTTGTAGAAAATCAGAAAAAACAGTTCCAACGCCTTGGCGTTTGGGGGGATTTTGATGACCCCTATCTGACCTTGAAGCCTGAATTTGAGGCCCGCCAGATCGAAATTTTCGGTGAAATGGCGAAAAAAGGCTATATCTATAAAGGCTTAAAGCCAGTATATTGGTGCCCTGAGTGTGTTACGGCGCTGGCGGAGGCAGAGATTGAATATGCGGAGGATCCTTGTCATTCCATCTATGTTAAGTTTAAGGTAAAGGATGATAAGGGGAAAATGGCACCTTTGGGGGTGGATCTGTCCAAAACTTACTTTGTAATCTGGACAACGACCACCTGGACCTTGCCGGGTAACGTAGCCATCTGCCTTGGCCCTGACTTTGAATACTGTGCAGTCAAGGCTGGGGATGAATATTATATCATGGCGAGAGAACTTGTAGACAATGCCATGAAAGCCGCTAAAATCGAAAATTATGAAATTGTAGGATCCATCCAGGGTAAAGAGCTGGAATATGTGGTTTGCGAACACCCCTTTATTGATCGGGATTCCCTGGTGATTTTGGGTGACCATGTTACCCTGGAAAGTGGTACCGGATGTGTCCATACTGCCCCGGGACACGGTATTGAGGACTTCGAGGTTTGTGTCAACCATTATCCTGAGATTCCAATTGTAGTACCGGTGGATGATAAGGGTAAGTTGACAGAACTTGCCGGACAATTTGCCGGCTTGACGACAGATGAGGCCAATAAGGCCATTGCCAAGCATTTGGATGAGACGGGACATCTTTTTGCTATCGAAAAGATCATTCACCAGTATCCACACTGCTGGCGGTGTAAACAGCCGGTGTTATTCCGTGCGACCGAACAGTGGTTCTGTTCCATTGACGGCTTTAAAGAGGATGTATACAAGGCGATCAAAGATATTCATTGGATTCCTGCCTGGGGTGAAGATCGGATTACCGGTATGGTAAGAGACCGCTCCGACTGGTGTATCTCTCGGCAGCGGACCTGGGGTGTTCCTATCCCCATCTTCTACTGCGCAGACTGTGGTGAGCATGTTGTCACCGATGAGAGCATCAAAGCGGTGTCCGATCTTTTCCGAAAAGAAGGCTCTGACGCCTGGTATACCAAGGAGGCAGATGAGATTCTGCCGGAGGGCTTTAAGTGTCCGCACTGTGGCGGCACTCACTTTACCAAAGAAAACGACATTATGGATGTGTGGTTTGATTCTGGTTGTACCCACGCAGCAGTCCTCAAAGAAAGAAAGGAACTGCGCTGGCCTGCAGACCTCTATCTAGAGGGTGCGGATCAGTACCGCGGTTGGTTCCAGTCCTCCTTGTTGACCTCGGTGGCAGCCCTTGGTACAGCACCGTATAAAGCAGTTTGTACCCACGGCTGGGTTGTAGACGGAGAAGGCAAGAAAATGTCCAAGTCTTTGGGCAACGGAATTGTTCCTGAAGATATCATCAAACAATATGGTGCAGATGTACTGCGGCTGTGGGTTGCCTCCTCTGATTATCACGCGGATATTCGTATTTCTCCTGATATTCTCAAGCAGCTTTCTGAAGTGTATCGGAAGATCCGCAATACGGCGCGTTATATTCTGGGCAATCTCTATGACTTTGATCCCAACCGGGACATGGTCGCAGATGATCAGCTCTTTGAGCTGGATCGTTGGGCGTTGACCCAGCTGGATAGCCTTATCGGCAAGGTGCGCGATGCCTACGATCACTTCGAGTTCCATTTGATCTACCATGCAGTGCGCAATTTCTGTGTGATTGATATGTCGAATTTCTATCTGGACATTTTGAAAGACCGCCTGTATGTTGAAAAATCGGATTCTCTTTCCCGGCGTGCAGCGCAGACTGCTATTTACCGTATTCTTAGCGCTCTGACTCGGATGTTGGCTCCAATTTTGGCTTTCACTGCTGATGAAATCTGGAAATTCTTGCCCCATCTTGACAGCGAGGATAGCGAGTGTGTGATGTTTAATGACATGCCTTCTACCTCTGGGCTCAGTGAGGACAGCATCTTCATGACCAAGTGGAACCGGATTAAGGATATTCGTGAAGATGTCAATAAAGCGCTGGAGCTGGCGAGAAAACAAAAAGTTATTGGAAAATCCTTGGAGGCTAAGGTTACCTTGGGCTGTGAGGGTGAACTTTATGACTTCTTGAAGAGCGTGGAAAAGGAATTGACGACAGCATTTATTGTATCCGCTGTTGAAATTGTGAATACTCCCAGTGGAGATTTTGCAGGGGATGTAGAAGGCCTTAAGGTCACTATTTCCAAGGCTGACGGCGAGAAATGTGAACGTTGCTGGACCTTCAGTAATACTGTTGGCCAGGATATAGAGCATCCGACTTTATGCAGCCGGTGTGCCGCAATTATCAAAGAATAATTTCTTGCGGTGTGTCTCCTTGAGATACACCGCAAATTTATGCTACCCTTGCGCTATCAATTCGAAAGGGACAGGATATTCGTATGGTTTATATTGCGTTATTATCAGCTGCTGGTTTGGCCGCTATCGATCAGCTTATTAAGTTTTTTGCTGTAACCTGGCTGCAGGACGCCGGCACAGTGACACTGATACCGGGGCTCATCGATCTGGTTTATGTTGAAAATACTGGCGCTGCCTGGGGGCTTTTTGCGGGGAATACTTGGCTCTTGGTGGGGGTAACCTCCCTTGCTATCATCGCAGCCGTTGTATTCTTGTTGATGAAAAAGGTTCAGTCTCCCTTTTTGATTTGGATGATCAGCGTTGTCATCGGAGGGGGAGTGGGCAATCTCATAGACCGGATTTTTCGGGTAGATGCTGCGGGAAACCACTTTGTAGTAGATTATCTCAACTTTTCTTTTATAGATTTTCCCGTATTTAATTTTGCCGATTGTTGTGTTGTCATAGGGATGATTGCTATTGTAATCTATATTCTGTTTTTTGACGGAAAGAAGGATAAAGAAACCTCACAGGTGATTTCTCATGAATGAGAAAGAGACTATTATTTTGACGGTAGCAGGGGAGGAAGAAGTCCGGCTGGATAAGTATTTGGCTGATGTTGTGGAAGATCAGTCCCGTGCCAGTATTCAAAGGCTTATGGAAGCGGGCGAGGTGCGATTGGAGGGCAGAGTCGTTTCTAAAAACGCCAAGGCGAAACCCGGTGATCGAGTGGAATTAACCATCCCTCCTCCAATTCCTTTGGATGTTCTCCCTGAGAATATACCCCTGGATATTGTCTACGAGGATGAAGACCTCCTTGTTGTCAACAAGCCGAAAGGGATGGTAGTTCATCCAGCGGCGGGCAACCATGATGGTACCCTTGTCAACGCATTGCTTTTTCATTGTAGGAACTCTTTATCGGGCATTGGTGGTGTTATGCGTCCCGGTATCGTTCACCGTATCGATAAGGACACCAGTGGGCTGCTCATGGTGGCAAAAAACGACTTTGCTCATCTTTCTCTGGCCCAACAGATAAAAGATCATTCCTTTACCCGTATTTACGCGGCCGTGGTCTACGGCCACATGAAAGAAGAAAAGGGTGAGGTGATCGCTCCCATTGGGAGGCATCCAGTGGATCGCAAGAAGATGGCGGTCACAGAGAGAAATAGCAAAGAAGCGATTACCCACTTTGAGGTTGTACAGTATTTTCGCGGTTTTACCCAACTGAAGTTGCGGTTGGAAACAGGTCGGACCCACCAAATTAGGGTACACATGGCTTATATCGGACATCCAGTAGCCGGCGATCCTGTCTATGGCCCTAAAAAGGTGATCAAGAGCCTTCAGGGCCAATGCCTCCATGCCCAAACTTTGGGATTTGTTCATCCGCGCAGCGGGGAATATATGGAGTTTACGTCTCCATTGCCGAGCTACTTTGACCAATTTATCAAAGGCCTACCTGTGGAGTAGATGATAGAAAGGAAGGAACCTATGACAAAGCTTTCGGAGATCTTGCTTGTCACCGATATGGATGGCACATTGATGACTGCGAAGACGGGCATACCAAAGAAGAACTTGGTAGCCATTGAACGGTTCATCAATGAAGGCGGAAATTTTGCTATTGCTACGGGCCGCGCCATTGTCTCAGCGCAGTATTATGTTAATCAATTGCCTCCGATAGGACCCTCTATTGTCTTTAATGGTGGCGGTATTTATGATTATACAACCCACCAGATTGATGATACCCATTTTCTTCCACTTCATGCCATGAAGTATGTCCAGGAAATCTATGACCGCTTCCCTCGTACCGGCATTGAGGTCTATATAGACAGGGATATTTATATTCCCCGTATGAATTGTATTACTCAACAGCATTTGAATAATGAATTCCTAAAGCATATCAAAGTAGACGGAGTTTCGGGATTATCGGGTAGCTGTTTTAAAATTATGTTTGGCTCTGAAGGCGACGTCATGCCTGAAATTCTGGATTATGCTTATCATATGCAGGTGGAGGGCGTTTATTTTGTCCAAACCGGTCCATTCTATTTAGAGATGCTTCCGGCTCACGTTACCAAGGGAACTGCTATGCCGAAGTTGGCCCAGCTCTATGGCATCCCATTGGAAAATGTCTATGCCATTGGCGATTATGACAACGATGTGGAGATGCTGAAGTGCGTGGGACATCCGGTGTGTCCTGGAGACTCCCGGCCAGAAATTAAAGCCCTGTGTGAGCGCCAATTTTGCAATTGTTTGGACGGCGCTGTAGCGGAGCTGATTGAATATTTAGAAAATACCTATGAAATCTAGCCTATCAGAAATTATTGCCATCAGTGGCAGAAGGAGTGTTCTTATGCAACCAAATGAGAAAAAACAGTTGGAGTGCATGGCGTGTAAAATTAGAATCCACGCAGTGGATGCAGTCCATGCAGCCAAATCCGGACATCCCGGTGGGTCTTTGTCAATTGCTGACCTGTTATCCTGCCTGTATTTTTACAAAATGCGGGTTGACCCGAAAAATCCCAAGTGGGAAGATCGTGACCGTCTGGTCCTTTCGAAGGGCCACTGTGCTCCCGGCCTCTATGCCGCTTTAGCGCTGAAAGGTTATTTCCCGGTAGAGGAGCTGAAAAAGCTGCGGAAGCCCGGCGCAATGCTCCAAGGGCATCCTGATATGAAAGGAACTCCCGGTATCGATATGTCCACTGGATCTTTAGGTCAGGGCTTCTCCACGGCATGTGGTATGGCCGCTGCTGCGAAAGCAGATCATAAAGATTACCGTGTTTACTCCATCATCGGCGATGGTGAGACCCAGGAAGGCCAGATTTGGGAAGCTGCAATGTTTGCTTCAAATTACGGCCTGGATAATTTGTGCGCGATTGTGGACTGCAACGGATTGCAGATTGACGGCAATGTGGCTTACTCTAATTCTGCCGATTCATTGGCTGAAAAATTCGCCTCCTTTGGCTTTGAAGTGATCACCATTGATGCCCACGACTACGATCAGATCCTTTCTGCCTTAGATCAAGCGGAAGCAACCCAAGGCAAGCCTACAGTGATTATTGCAAAATCTATCAAAGGCAAGGGCGTTTCCTTCATGGAAAACAATGTAGCATGGCATGGATCCGCTCCCAATGATGAGCAGTATGCACAGGCAATGGACGAGCTGAATGCACAGCTTAAGAGCTTGGAGGTGGAATAAATGGCAGAAATGGTAAAAAAGGCAACCCGTGAAAGTTATGGCGCCGCTTTGGCTGAGCTGGGTGAAAAATATAAAAATCTTGTCGTTTTGGATGCAGACCTTGCAAAAGCAACCAAGACAGAAGTATTCCTGAAAAAATTTCCAGAACGTTTCTATGAATGTGGAATTTCTGAGGCCAATATGATGGGAGTTGCAGCCGGTCTTTCGACCTGCGGCAAGATCCCCTTTGCAAGTTCTTTCGCCATGTTTGCGGCAGGCAGAGCGTATGAAATTATTCGCAATTCTATCGCATACCCCCATTTGAACGTAAAAATTGGTGCTACCCATGCGGGTATTACAGTAGGCGAGGATGGCGCTACTCACCAATGCTTGGAGGATATTGCTCTTATGCGGGCTATTCCGGGCATGGTAGTGATCAATCCCTGTGATGATACTGAGACAAAAGCGGCAGTAGAAGCGGCCATTCTCCATGAAGGCCCTGTTTATCTGCGCTTTGGCCGTCTTGCAGTAGAAAACATCAACAATGGCCCAGACTATCATTTTGAATTGGGCAAGGGAATCCAGCTCAAAGACGGCAATGATGCGGCGATTATTGCCACAGGCCTGATGGTTCAGGAATCTCTGAAAGCGGCAAAGATTTTGGAAGATGAGGGGATTCATGTCCGTGTTATCAATATCCATACCATCAAACCCTTGGATGAAGAGATTGTCCTGAAGGCCGCTCGAGAAACTGGACTGCTCTTTACTGCCGAGGAACATAGCATTGTTGGCGGTTTGGGTGAAGCTGTGGCCTCTGTTGTCAGTGAAAACTGCCCAGTAAAGGTCCATCGGATCGGTGTAAAAGATCGCTTCGGCTATTCTGGTCCGGCAGGAGAGCTCTTAAAACAATTTGAATTGACGGGCGAAGATATTGCCAAAAAGGTAAAAGCTTCCCTTTAATATCCTTTGATGTAAAAAAGAGACGCATGAGCGTCTCTTTTTTTATACTATAATCGAAAATAGTCGAAAAATGTGGTATGATATGGATGTTAATATTTGTAGATGGGACGTGGGATCATGGGCAATCATCGTGACATGAAGATCTTGTTGATCGCAGTTTTAGTCATGTCAATCTTTTTGGTGGCCTTTAATGTGGCGACCATCCCCTCCACGATAGAGCCGGAATTTTATTACTATGAGGAGGATTCAGAGGAGATTCCAGATGGGAGAGGGGATGTCTATGAGTCATCGGATGTTACATCCAGTGTAACTGCCAGCTTTCCCATCAATATCAATACAGCAACCAAAGAGGAGTTGGATCTGATTCCCGGGATTGGGCCTGCAAAAGCGCAAGCAATTATTGACTACCGTAACACTGTGGGGGTGATAAGAACCATGGAAGAGCTTGTCAATGTGTCCGGTATCGGAGAAAAGACTCTTGAAAATATACGACAGTATATTGTATTGGAATAGTGAAATAAAAAACCTGGGAAAAGTTTCCCGGGTTTTTTATCGTATCCATACGATGAGGAGCCCCCAATAATATAGGAGATTTTTTGGAAAATTTCACAAAAAAATTTGGTACAATTTCTCTTAGAAAACAAGTAAATAAAACAACGATAAGCAAATAACGGTTTCTTATTATTTTTAAATTTGGGAAAAAATAGAATAAAATTTGATATTTTGCAATAAATATAAAGAGCTTATTTTAAATTTGTATCAAAAATATAAAAAATATCTGAAAAAATATAAGTTTTGTCAATTGTTTTCACTGTAAATAACATTTACAATAAGAAAAGATGTAAGTACAATCAGGAGGTGAGTTGTATTATGGACATAAAAAACGTTCCAAAACATGTTTATCTCAGAGAATGGATCAGAAAAAACATCATGGATAAAACCTTTGCCAACGGGGAAAAACTGCTTTCTGAAAATATTTTGGCAGAAAAATTCGGTATCAGTCGTCAAACTGTGCGGCAGGCGATAGGAGCCTTGGAAGCAGAAGGGCTTTTAGAGAGAAGAAGAGGCAGCGGCACTTATATTTGTTCTTCCAATATTCAAAGCCATCCCAAAACTATGAATATTGGTGTCATTACAACCTATGTTGATGACTACATTTTTCCCGGCATTATTAAAGGGATTGATACGGTGTTATCCCACTATGGCTATGGTATGTCATTAGGAATTACATACAACAAAGTTGAAAACGAGGGAAAACTGCTCCGTTCACTTTTAGATAAAGGAATTGATGGACTAATTGTAGAAGCGACAAAAAGCGCTTTGCCCAATCCTAATTTAGATATTTATAAAGAATTTGATGCCCAGGGGATTCCCTATATTTTTATCAATGGCTATTATCCTGCCCTGCCCTGTAATAAGGTCATTATGGATGATGAGTATGGCGGGTATACAGCTGCTTCAACCTTGATTAACACAGGTCACCGAAAGATCGGCGGTATATTTAAGTCAGATGATATTCAGGGACATAGCCGGTATGCGGGATTTGCAAAAGCGCTGAAAAACTCTGGAATTATTCTCAATGACAGTTCTGTCGTATGGTATACAACAGAAGATGTAGAAAGCTTTTTCTCAGGAGAATTTGACAAAATTATTATGAGTCGACTCAGTCGATGCACAGGTGTGGTCTGCTACAATGATCAGATTGCGTTAAAATTTATGGACATGTTGGCCCGAAATGATAAAAAAGTGCCGGATGATATGTCCATCGTCAGTTTTGACGATTCTAATCTTGCAACGATTCAGTCGGTTGGGATTACATCTGTCGCACATGCGGGTGCTCATCTTGGGGAACAGGCTGCAGACCGCATCATCAAGTTAATTGATCGTCCGGAAGAGGATCAGACGTTGGTTATGAAACCGCAAATGGTAGAACGGGACTCTGTAAAAATTTTATAGTTTTTTTCATTCATATTCTCTATTGCTCTTTTTTTGAAATCGAATTACAATAGTTACAATGTGGAGTTGTACGTACAAGATACAGTCTGACAATTCTATGAAAAGGCGGATTTCCGCGAAAGGGAGGTTATTATGGGAAAGTATACAATTGGTGTGGACTTTGGAACACTTTCTGGACGCGCAGTTCTTGTGGATGTTACGACAGGTAACGAACTGGGCAGCAGTGTGTTTGAATATCCCCATGGTGTCATGGATGAGAAACTGCCGGATGGCACAAAGCTAGGTGTTGACTGGGCTTTACAGCAACCACAAGACTACCTGGATGTCTTTTCCCATACCATACCGGATGTATTGAAAAAAACTGGAATTAGTCCGGAAGATGTCATCGGTATTGGTATTGACTTCACTGCGTGTACGATTCTGCCGGTCAAAGCAGATGGAACGCCGCTATGCTTTTTGAAGGAATTTCAGTCCAATCCTAACGCTTATGTGAAACTGTGGAAACACCACGCAGCGCAGGATAAGGCCAATCAACTGAATGAAATCGCTGAAAAACGAGGAGAAGATTGGCTCCCTAGATATGGTGGCAAGATTTCATCGGAATGGGTAGTGCCAAAGGTTTGGCAGATTCTTGATGAAGCACCTGATGTCTATGCAGCTACAGATTTCATTATTGAAGCAGCTGACTGGGTCATTTGGCAGTTAACCGGCGTCCAGACCCGCAACTCCTGTACCGCGGGATATAAAGCAATTTGGCATAAGAAAAAAGGCTACCCCTCCAAAGATTTTTATCGAGCGTTGGATCCTCGTTTGGAAAACTTTGTAGAGGAGAAACTTGGATGTCCCATTACTCCTTTGGGTCAAAAGGCTGGAGAGATTACTGAGGCTGCTTCGAAACTGACGGGGCTGAAGGCAGGTACCGCCGTGGCAGTAGGAAATGTGGATGCCCATGTCTGTGTACCAGCAGTAAAAATTGATGGACCGGATAAAATGCTGGCAATTATGGGTACTTCTACCTGCCACATGCTCCTTTCTGAAGTGGAAAAAGAGGTACCGGGTATGTGCGGCGTGGTAGAGGATGGAATTCTTCCTGGTTATTTTGGCTATGAAGCTGGCCAATCCTGTGTAGGGGATCACTTTGCCTGGTTTATGGAAAATTGCCTGCCTTCCGAGTATTATTCTGCAGCAAAAGCGGAGAATAAAGATGTGTATCAATACGTGGAAGAAAGAGCAAAAGCTCTCCGTCCTGGACAAAGTGGGTTGCTGGCCCTTGATTGGTGGAATGGCAATCGTTCCTGCCTTGTAGATGTAGATCTTACTGGAATGATGGTAGGACTCACTTTGGCTACCAAGCCTGAAGAAATATATCGTGCTTTGGTTGAAGCCACAGCTTACGGAACCAGAAAGATTATCGAGACTTTCCGGGAAAGCGGCGTGCCTGTCGAAGAGTTTTATGCTTCCGGCGGGATTGCACAGAAAAGTCCTATGGTTATGCAGATTTATGCAGATATTATCAACATGCCTATAAAAATTGCGGGAAGCACCCAGGGACCGGCCCTTGGATCTGCAATTTTCGGAGCAGTGGCCGCGGGTAAAGAAAAGGGTGGCTATGACAGCGTATTTGATGCCGCAAAAGTAATGGGCAAACTCAAAGATGTGATCTATCAGCCAATTCCGGAAAATGTGGCTGTTTATGACCAGCTCTATGCGGAATATTCTATCCTGCATGATTACTTCGGCAGAGGTGGAAATGATGTGATGAAGCGGCTAAAAAAGATTAAAAAAGCTGTGGACCGTTAAGAAAGAGGTTTTTCATGCTCAAATCTTTGAAAAAACAAGTATATGAGGCAAATATGTTACTGCCTCACTATGGACTGATTACCTTTACTTGGGGAAATGTCTCCGCCATTGACAGGAAAAAAGGCCTTGTAGTTATTAAGCCGTCTGGGGTGGAATATGATGTGATGAAACCTGAGGACATGGTGGTGGTGAATCTTCAGGGAGAGGTAGTAGAAGGGGAACTGAATCCCTCCTCGGATACACCGACCCATTTGGAACTCTACCGTAGTTTTCCTGGGCTTGGAGCCATTGTCCATACCCATTCCAATTGGGCTACAATTTGGGCGCAGGCTGGAAAAGATATTCCAGCTTATGGAACTACACATGCCGATTACCTCTATGGTGACATACCTTGTACCGGACTGATGAGCGATCAGCAAATCGCTGGGGAATACGAGCTGGAAACAGGTAAAATAATCGTAGAAACATTTAATAAGCGGCAGATCGATCCAGATATGGTACCGGCGGTCCTAGTCCATAGTCATGGTCCTTTTACTTGGGGTCAAAATCCGGTAGAGGCAGTACACAATGCTGTTGTGTTAGAACAGGTTGCTATGATGGCCTGGCATACACAGATGCTGGCGGGAGAAGGATATCCTCCCATGCAGCAGGCGCTTTTGGATAAGCATTATCTGAGAAAGCACGGAAAGAATGCTTACTACGGACAAAAGAAAAAGAAGTGAGTGATAAAGGATGGAATTTCTGCGAAGAATTCCATCCTTTTCTTGTTTATTCAAAACGATCAGAAATACGCAAAATAAAAGGAACCGAATGTGCTTTCGCACATCCGGCTCCTTTTATTGAGAAGAAGAAATAAGAAGTAATCAAATAAAACAAGTGATAACTTATTGCATCCCGCAACAAGTAGCATAATTATTATAGCCCATTTACATGTAAAATACAATATTTTATCCGCAAAAAACAAAATAAATCGTCAAGCAAAGAAGAATAGATTTTTATGTATTCTGCTGTCATGATATTTCAAAAAATCAAAAAAAATCAATATTAACAAAAAACTTACATATTTCTGGTCGCTATAATATTCGCACCTGTATTTAAAATGTTTTCAATGATGATGTCTCCCTTATGTACAGGCGCTTCTACTTCAACATTGTCTAATAATCGGACAACATCAAAGATTTTGTCTTTGGGGATATCACAGCTTGTTTTCACAGGGAGACGATGATGAATGCCGCCATGAATTTTTACGGTAGAGGTGATTACCCTGGTGGGATGGGTCAGCTCCTTATAACCATAATCCGCACCCTTGGGACAACTGTTGCCCGTCACTTTATAGCCATTTTCCTCGTCAACCCGCAGGTGACATCCTTTGGGGCAGACAATACAGATCAGTTCCTTCATTTTGCTTCCTCCTGATTGACTACTGCAATGGTGATTTCATCCTGTTTCGCTTCGTCAAGAAATTTTTTCGGTACAACAATTTTTTCCATTTCTCCAGGAGCCATATGTTCCCGTTTAAAGCTACATAATTCTTGTCCACCAGATGTGACCACGATGCGCATATTGCTGTAAACATTATCCACACGGAAGAAAACCTCTGCCAGTTTTTCGACATGGTCAGGCCGAATATACTGGGGAACCGTATAGTTGACATGACTTCCGTTTTTAACGGTAATCAGATTTTTCTGATTTGGAGTATCGCCTAGAATGTACTGTGCGGCAGCCTTACCAGCACGCATACTTTCCTGGGTGACAAAGTCAACTAGATCGTGGACATGAACCACATTGCCGCAGGCAAAAACACCTTCCAGGGAAGTTTCCATATTTTCATAGACGACGGGCCCATTGGTACGGGGATCGATCTGGATTCCTACGCCACGGGATAGCTCATTTTCTGGAATCAGGCCTACTGAAAGAAGAATGGTGTCACAATCAAATTCGATTTCCGTTCCCGGAATGGGCTTTCTGTTGGCATCCACCTTGGAAACAATGGCTTTTTCTACCCGTTTATGGCCCTGGATATCGGTGATAGTATGGGAAAGATAGAGGGGAATATCATAGTCATGAAGACACTGAACAATGTTGCGGTTAAGGCCATTGGAATAGGGCATAAGTTCCACAACCGCCAAGACTTTTGCTCCTTCCAGCGTCATACGCCGGGCCATGATTAACCCGATATCGCCAGATCCCAAGATCAATACCCGTTTGCCTACCATATAGCCTTCCATATTGAGATAACGTTGGGCCGCTCCTGCGGTGAAAATTCCAGAAGGCCGGTCTCCTGGAATGGCAATAGCGCCTCTGGTACGTTCCCGGCATCCCATAGCTAAGACAATGGCTTTAGTCTTTATCATCATATAGCCATCGACACTGTTCATGGCCTGGATGGTGCGGTCTTCTGCGATATCCAGGACCATAGTGCCAAGTTTAATATCGATCCCTGTGTTTTGGAGCATATCGATAAAACGAAGGGCGTACTCCGGCCCTGTCAATTCTTCCTTAAAATAGTGCAGGCCAAAACCATTGTGGATACACTGATTGAGGATGCCACCTAGTTCACGGTCACGTTCGATGATGAGGATACTGTTCACACCATTTTCATGGGCAGAAAGTGCAGCCGCCAATCCAGCAGGACCTCCGCCGACAACGACAAGATCATATTGCATTAGTTGTTACCTCCTCTTGTTTTTGTCTCACCCATGACGATATAGGAACCATCTTTGTCCTGTGGAATTTCACGGGGATCAAGGCCAAGCTCCCTACAGAGTATCTCCAAAACGCGAGGCCCACAAAAACCGCCCTGGCAGCGACCCATTCCCGCATTGCAACGGCGCTTGATGGCATCTACAGATCGGGGAGCGGTAGGGGAGTGAATGGCATCCACGATTTCCCCTTCAGTTACAGTTTCACAGCGACAGATGATTGTTCCATAACGGCTGTCTTTTTTAATGAGCTCCGTACGTTCCTGGGGGGAAAGATCACGGAAGGTAACTTTTTCCCTCCGGTCGATATATTCCTCCTTTTTGACTAGGGAAAGACCAGCTGCCCCCAGCATGGATACCATATCCACGGCAATGGCAGGAGCAGAGGTGAGGCCAGGAGATTTAATTCCCGCAATATCAAAAAATCCTTTTGCGTCTTGCGCCTCCCCGATAATAAAATCGTCAATTTCTGTCAATGCACGATTGCCAGCAAAATTGCGGATCGATTGGCGATAATTCACCTTGTCACAGGAACGGGAAGCTGCCTTGATAACGAAATCCAGGCCAGTACGTGTAGTACCAACATCGTCTTTTTCATCAGCGTCTACAGCATTGGGGCCCACGATCAGATTGCCATGGACGGTGGGGGAGACGAGGACACCCTTTCCTACCTTGGAAGGGCACTGGAAAATGACATGGCTGACCACATTCCCTTGATTTTTATCCAGGAGATAGTACTCACCTTTATTAGGCGTCACTGTAAAGGCAGGGGCCGATACCATGTTGTGAATTTGATCGGAATAAAGACCTGCTGCATTGATGACATAGCGGCTTTGATAGCGCTTATCGCCGCAGATAACCTCGTAGCCATCCGGTTTTTTTTCAATTGCGGTGACCTGAGAATCGGTGTAAAGGCTAACACCATTACGAAGAGCGGTATCCATCATCGCAATGGCCAACTCCCACGGAGAGACAATACCGGCAGAGGGGGCATATAACGCCCCCTTAATTTCTGGATTGATGTTAGGCTCAATTGCCAAAGTCTCCTTTGCGGAGAGAATCTGTAGGTCAGGCACACCATTTTGCCGGCCTCGGTCAAATAATGTGCCTACAGTAGCAAGATCAGTGTCGTCAAACGCTAAGACAAAAGATCCGACTTTTTTATAGGGCACATCCAGTTTTTTAGCGATTTCTTCGATGAGCCGGTTGCCCTCTACATTGTATTTGGCCATCAGTGTTCCAGGACGGGGATCATATCCCGCATGGACGATGGCACTATTGGCTTTGGTGGTTCCGCAGGCTACATCGTTTTCTTTCTCCAGTACCACCGCCTGAACCTGGTATTTGGAAAGTTCATAGGCCAGGCTGCAGCCCACAATACCTGCACCGATGATGA
This sequence comes from Zongyangia sp., assembly GCF_965361945.1. Classification (NCBI taxonomy): domain Bacteria; kingdom Bacillati; phylum Bacillota; class Clostridia; order Eubacteriales; family Oscillospiraceae; genus Zongyangia; species Zongyangia sp. The sequence continues at coordinate 35,006 of NZ_CBDTOK010000130.1, forward strand.
TTACATCAACCATAATGACATCCTTTCAGCATCAATTTTGGAGGATATCTTTTCTCCAATTGATTGTTTCTTCCCTCTTTCTCCAAATGGGAGCAAAACAAAGAGAGCCGCTACATTAGGCCAACCCCAATAGGCCTAAAATGTATCGACTCTCATTACTCCGACATTTTAGAACAAAATTATTATATCACAATAAAAATACGTTTGCAATGGCTCTCCTGGCACATGGATCATTTTGTCCAATCTCTGCTTCTTCCCACCGCCTTACTCCATCCGGCGATCAGCGTCTTTTTCGTTGCTTCATCCATGTTTGGCTCATATACTTTATCCAGTGTCCAATTATTTTTGATTTCATCCAGACTGTTCCACAGCCCCACGGCTAAGCCAGCGAGATAAGCAGCCCCCAGTGCTGTTGTCTCCCGAATCATGGGCCGGCGCACTCTTTTGCCGATGATATCCGCCTGGAACTGCATGAGGAAGTTGTTGGCTGACGCGCCGCCGTCTACTTTAAGCTCATTGATGTCGATGCCAGTATCAGCAATAATGGCAGAAAGCACATCAAAAGACTGATATGCAATGGATTCCAAGCTGGCGCGGATAATATGGTTGCGGTTGCTTCCACGGGTCAATCCGAAAATGGAACCTCTGGCATACATATCCCAGTAGGGAGCACCCAATCCTGTAAAGGCGGGGACAACATAGACTCCTCCATTATCAGGTACCTTGGTGGCAAAATACTCCGAATCCTTGGATTCCACAATGAAACGTAGCTCATCCCGCAGCCACTGAATAACCGCACCGCCGACAAAGACGCTTCCTTCAATAGCGTAGGTGACCTTGCCTCCAAGTCCAATAGCGATGGTCGTCACCATGCCATTTTTGCTCAGATACATATCTTCTCCTGTGTTCATCAGCAGGAAACAACCGGTACCATAGGTGTTCTTAGCATCTCCCTTGGAAAAACAAGTCTGACCAAAGAGAGCGGCCTGCTGGTCTCCTGCAATACCAGCAATAGGCACCTGAACACCGGAAATGTTGACATATCCATAGACTTCACTGCAATTTCTCACTTCTGGCAGCATGGAAGCAGGAATATCCAGCTCTTTGAGCATCCGTTCATCCCAACAGAGATCTTTGATGTTATAGATCATGGTCCTAGAAGCATTGGTATAGTCGGTCACATGGACTTTACCCTCAGTTAGTTTCCAGATGAGCCAGGTATCCACAGTGCCGAAAAGCAGTTCTCCACGCTCTGCCTTTTCTCGAGCACCTGGGACGTTATCCAAAATCCATTTAATCTTTGTTCCGGAAAAATAGGCATCCACTACAAGGCCTGTGGTTTTCTGTATGTAGTCGGCCAGTCCTCTGGCCTTAAGATCCTCACAAATAGAGGCGGTACGCCTGCATTGCCAAACAATGGCATTGTATACCGGACGTCCAGTATTTTTATCCCAGACAATAGCGGTTTCACGCTGGTTGGTAATGCCGATAGCAGCGATTTCTTCCGCTTTAACACCGCTTTTGGCCAGCACTTCGATGAGGACACCGTACTGGGAAGCATAGATCTCCATAGGGTCGTGTTCCACCCAGCCTTCTTTCGGGTAGTGTTGGATAAATTCCTTTTGTGCCATTGCAATAATATTTTGCTCTTTATCGAAAATAATGGCGCGGGAACTGGTAGTGCCCTGATCCAGGGCGATGACATACTGTTTCATTCAATCTCCTTCTTTCTTAGCTTACATAAACCAAACGTCCTCGCAGGTGGTGGATATGGCAGTAGCACCTGCCTGCAACATGGAAATTACATCGTCTTTGTCTGAAATCAGCCCCCCTGCAATGAGAGGCGCCGCGCTATAGGAGGCAATACGCTTGACAATCTTGGGCATAACACCGGGAAGAATCTCTACATAATCTGCATATCCACTGTCAATCGTCTTCAGGACATTGCCAAGGGCGATGGAATCAATCAGGAAAAAACGCTGAATGGTGAGAAATCCCAGACTATGGGCCAGTTTGATCAGATTGGTTTTGGTGCTGATAATTCCGTCTGCCTGAGTATTTTCTTTGAGAAAACGCACAGCTACATCCTTGGTAGAAAGACCATCCACTAGATCGATATGAACAATGGCCATTTTCCCTCCAGCCTTGATGGTATGGACGATTTGTCCGATATTGCAGATATCCCCAAAGAGTACGAATACCATCTTGCATTCCGATGTCATGCATTTTTGGAGACCACGGAAATCTTTGACTGCCGCAATGACAGGGGAATCACTGAGTAAATCGGTAAAATCCTGGCGCAAGCATACTCCTCCTTCTTATAGTTAAATTTATTATACCGTACCTGTCCTCAAAAGGGAATGGACCACCAGAACAAAAAAAATCCAACACTTTGGTCAAAATGTTGAGATAAAAGGACTTTTTCTTGACAGAATGAAGAAATAATTTATAATAAAAATAGTAAATCTGACGAAAAAAGAATCTTTTTTAGATGGGGGATATTACGGTGAAAAAAGCTGCCATATTTGACCTGGATGGCACACTATTAAACACGTTGACAGACCTTGCGGTTGCTTGTAACCATGCGCTGGAAACATACGGTTATCCGACGCACCAGGTAGAAGCGTACAAGATGTTTGTGGGAAACGGCGTCTATAATCTGGTAAAAAGGATTCTTCCTGAGGATGCTCAGGATGAGGAGACACGGGCGAAAGTAAAAGCTGCATTTGATGCCTATTATGAGGCCCATACCGTAGATTTTACAAAACCATATGACGGTATTTCTGAGATGCTGGACACCCTTAAGAACAAGGGAGTAAAGATGATTGTCATTTCAAATAAGGCCCATAACTTTGTGGTACAGCTAATACAAAACATCTTTCCCGGCATTTTCGACGTTATTTTGGGACAGAGGGATCATGTGCCAAAAAAACCGGATCCAGCCGCTGTTTTTGAGGCACTGGGTCAGGTGGATATAGCGCCGGAAGATACTATTTATGTGGGCGATTCTGGTGTTGATATGCAGACGGGGAAAAATGCAGGGCTGCTGACCATTGGAGTAGCATGGGGATTTCGCGGTGAAGCGGAACTTTTGGAAAACGGCGCTGATGCCATTGTCCATGCACCAGAGGAAATTATCGATTTTATTGATTGAAGTTTAACACAAAACGCACAATGAAAGAAATGTGTTCCTAGCAGATCTATCCAAATTTTTTAAAAAATTCTCTTGACAAAGCTAGTAAGTTGGGATATGATAGGGAACAATAAAGCAAAAGCGATGAGGAAGGCGGCCTTTCGCCGTAGCCTTTTACAGAGAGCCGGTGGGTGGTGTAAACCGGTAAAGGTGGAGAAGGGAGATCACTTCTGAGCTGAGGCCTGAACGTTTTCAAGTAGGGCTCTTCCGTATGACTGCGTTAAGGTCGGGGATTTGTTAGAATCCTGCTAAGTGGCATCAATAGATGCAATTTGGGTGGTACCGCGGGTTTTGTTTATAAGCTCGTCCCAATCAATTTGATTGGGACGAGCTTTTTATTTTTGTCTATAAACCATTCTAAAATTATGAGCAAAGGGGAGCGATTCCATGGAAACTCAGATCATTGAAATTGCAGAGAGAATAAGGACCTTACGAGATATTATGGGCTTTTCCCTTGAGGAAATGGCAGCCGGGACTGGGGTCTCCGTCCAGGAATACAGCGAGATGGAAGAAGGAAAATCTGATTTTTCTTTCACCTTTCTGTATAAATGTGCCGAAATGTTTGGCGTAGACATTGTGGAGATTCTCACTGGAGACGGTCCAAAACTTTCTTTCTATAGTATTGTAAGGAAGGGAAAGGGACTGCCAATTAAACGGAGAAAGGGATTTCTCTATCAGCATATGGCACCCCGGTTCCGGGCTAAGGTTGCAGAGCCTTTTGTGGTTACAGCACCTTATTTTGAGGAGGAACAGAATCAGCCAATCAAGCTTTCGACCCATGAGGGGCAGGAATTTGACTACATCCTCAGTGGCAGCTTGAAGGTGGCGATGGAGGACCACATTGAAATCCTTCACGAAGGAGACGCAATTTATTACGATTCCGGCCACGGCCATGGTATGATTGCCACCGGCGGAAAAGAGTGTGTCTTTTTGGCTGTAGTCCTGAAAAAAGATGATAATCAAGATTAAACTGATGCTTCGGAGGAGTTAGGCAAATGGAAAATATGGAAACATTTTATCAGCGCTTTTGCAAAGAACATTTTGATGAAAATGGAGTACTGGATCAATTTGAAATCACCTGTGCAGACAATTTCAACTTTGGCTATGATGTTATTGACGAGATTGCCCGGCTGGATCCGAATCGCCGTGCAATGATCTGGTGTGATGATGCCGGGACAGAAAAGGTATTTACTTTTGCGGATCTCAAACGCCTGAGTGACAAGGCGGCAAACATGTTTACAGAGCATGGTATCAAAAAAGGCGACATGGTAATGCTCATCCTGAAACGTCACTATCAATTTTGGATTGCCATTCTTGCACTGCATAAGATCGGCGCTGTAACAATCCCGGCGACCAACCTGTTGACCACGAAAGATCTAATCTACCGTTTTGACGCAGCGGACATCAAAGCCATTGTTGCTACAGCCCATGGGGATGTTACCAAATATGTAGATGAGGCATGTCAGCAGTATCATGGTATGCAGGTGAAATTCGTAGCTAACGGAGAGCGTGAAGGCTGGTTTAATTTTGATGAGGAAGTAGAAAAGGCGGATGAGCATTTTGATCGTGTACCCACGAAGGTCACAGATTATATGCTGTTGTATTTTACTTCTGGCACCACAGGATATCCCAAGATGGTCATCCACGACCATTATTATGCATTGGGCCATATCATCACAGCAAAACATTGGCACAATATCCATTCGGATGATCTCCATTTGACTGTCTCAGAAACAGGGTGGGGAAAAGCTGTTTGGGGAAAACTGTATGGCCAATGGTTTGCCGCTAGTTGCATTTTTGTCTATGATTTTGACGGAAAATTTGTACCTGCCGACCTGCTGCATATGATTGAAAAATATCGTATTACTACCTTCTGCGCTCCTCCGACTATTTATCGTTTCTTTATCAAAGAGGGAATGGGCAACTATGATCTTTCCAGTTTGCGCTATGCGACAACGGCTGGAGAAGCACTCAATCCAGAGGTTTATAATCGCTTCTATGAGTATACCGGACTAAAATTGATGGAAGGGTTTGGCCAGACAGAAACAACATTGCTTTTGGCGAATCTCTATGGCACAGAGCCAAAACCTGGTTCTATGGGTAAGCCTTCGCCGCTGTATCGTGTTGATCTTTTCGACGAGGATGGGAATACAGTGGCACCTGGTGAAGTTGGAGAGATCTGTGTAATCACCGAGGAAGGTAAAAAACAGCCTGGCCTTTTCTGCAGCTATTACCGAAACGAGGAAAAGACCAGAGAATCCTGGCATGATGGCCTCTATCACACTGGAGATACAGCGTGGAAAGACGAGGACGGATTTTACTGGTATGTGGGTAGAACCGATGATGTAATCAAAGCGTCTGGCTACCGCATTGGGCCTTTTGAAATTGAAAGTGTTCTAATGGAGCACCCCGCAGTTTTGGAATGTGCCATCACTGGAGCGCCTGACCCAGTACGTGGCCAGGTGGTAAAGGCAACCATTGTTCTTACCAAGAACTATCAGCCCTCGGACGCATTGGTGAAGGAGCTACAGCAATATGTGAAGAAACAGACAGCACCCTATAAATATCCGCGTATTGTTGAATTTGTCGAAGAACTTCCCAAGACCATCAGCGGTAAGATCAAACGTGTGGATATCAGGAATAATCAACATCAATAAAGTAATTCATAAAGGGAGAAACTGTGTCTGGCAGTTTCTCCCTTTATTGATAAAGAGCTAATGTAAAAACAAACAATATGGACATTTTTATACATTCTTTCTATAACATTTCTCTAGCAAAAATGTTATAATCTATATATAACGTGCAGTTTGTCGATGACCGAACGTAAGTCCTGTTATCAACAAGTTGTGCGTTTTTATGGAGGTAAAGAAAATGTTTCATGTCGAAGATTCTGTCATGTATGGTAGCTACGGAGTGTGCCAAATTGTTGACATCCGATCAGAAAAATTTGACAGGGACGCCAAGCTCTATTATGTGCTCAAGCCGGTACAGGATAAAAATTCTACCTTTTATTGCCCTGTTGAGAGTGGAGAAGACAAAATGCGAAAGATCCTTTCTATCGGAGAAATCCATCAGCTGATTGAGGCTATGCCGGATGCACAAACAAAGTGGATTGAAAATGAGCAGCTTCGGAAGGAAAAATATGGGGAAATTATCAGAAGAGGAGATCATAAAGAGCTGGTACAGCTTATCAAAACCCTCTACTATAAAAAGCAAGAAAAGAAGCAGGAGGGGAAGAAGTTTCATGTAGCCGATGAAAAGGCGATGAAAGAGGCGGAACGAATCCTGCATGGTGAATTTGCCTATGTGTTAAAAATTAAACCTGATGATGTAGTCCCATTTATTATGGGGCAAATCAATCATATTGGTGAGCAAAATGCAGATGCAGAGAATGCATGATAAAGTGTGAAAAACATGAAAAATGGCATAAGCCCTAGAGCTTATGCCATTTTTCATGTTTTTCACAGACTATGTCATCGCAATGAATCCAACACGCTTCGATAGAGAATCTCCGGATCATCCAAAAAGCGCTCTTTCACCCGCTCAGCCTGCTCCTTGGTGGGCACAAATAAACTTAGTCGTAACAGATCAGATCCAATATCCTTCATGAGGCAGGTGACGATATAGCCATCTTTTGTTTTCTCAATTTCTGCCTTATTTTGAGAACGAAGCCGGGCCTTTTTTTGTATCTGTAGCGCGCTGTTCACTGATTTTTCCCGTACAGTAAGAGGCAATGAACGCTCGAACTCCAAAGCTGTCATCTTTCCCTTGGGAAGGAGACGGTAAAACTCTCCTTCAGGCCGCATTTCTTCAATGACTTCAATATGCCCATCCTGTACAAGCTCTTCCAAGGCATCGGCAAATTGAAAATAGTTCACCAGACCATTTCCGGTTAGCACCTCGTTCATCTGAGATTTTGACAGAGGATCCTTAAGTGCGGAAAGAAGATAGCAAATGAGAATTTTTATCTCGTAATCCTCGTGTAATCCTCCCGGCTCTACACCGGCAGAAAATCCGTGAAGTTTCATGAGCATCACCCGCCTTTGCACTAACTCTTGTCATATATTTTACACGAAACTCATTGAAAAAGAAAGGGGAAAACCTGACAGTCTCACATATTGGTATAAGACATTAATCTATCACCAAGTGGGAAGGTGATTGATTTACTCCAGACGAGTTTTTGAGAAAATTACTTATTCGCCTTCATCCCCATGGACTATCTGTTTTCTCAATTTCGCAAATGAAGGGGAGCAATAGAAAATCTCGACAAAAAAGGCGGGGCAGGATATTTTCCTGTCCCGCAAATGAAATATGGGAAGGTGAGAACTTACTATCCGATAGAGACTTCCTTGACGTCCTTCATATCATTGAGCCCAGTTGACTTGATTTTGAGATCAGAGATTGTGTAAATATAGTCTCCTCGATAGACCCCGCGGCGAATGCTGAGAGATTGATCCAAGAGCTGTGTGAGATCCTGTTGTGCTTCCTCACTTTGATGGGTAATCCGTCCTAATTCGGTTAGTTTTCCATCAGAAATTTGGAAGAGAAGGTATCCATTGAACACATTTTCATATTGAGCATCATAATAGCCGGCATTGGGAGTAAGATTTTGAGTCAAGGTGGCGGGAATACCAATGATCCCTTTTTCTTCATAATAAAGGAAAGCCTTGTGATCATACAATGCGGGGCTATCACTACCGACATCTCCTACAATGATATAATTGATTTCGGTTGGATTTTCCACATCAGAAACATCAAACAGGGAAAGTTTGATGCCGCCGGTAACGGTAAAGGTATTGCCATATCCGTCATCTATTTCTTGCGTGTCATAACCTAACCCTACGATAAGATTATCAGAAATCGGATGCATATAGGTGGAAAATCCGGGGATCTTCAGCTGGCCCAAAATAACAGGCTGACTGGGATCGGAAAGATCAATGGCGAAAAGAGGATCAACCTGACGGAAGGTAACAAGATAAACCTTATTCCCCATAAAGCGCACAGACTTGATTTCCTCGCCCTCCGCTATATTCTCCAAGTAGGAGAATAGGCTGAGATTTTCATCGAGGACATAGAGATTGTTGGTAGTTCTATTATTCCGCGCGTCATAAAGCTGGGTAGCAATCCGGAAGTAGCCGGCATATTCGTCCATAGAGAATTGGTTGAGTACGCTTCCTTTGACCCGGCCGGAGGCGGTGAGAGCGATCTCACTGCCAGAAAGCTCTACCTTATAAATATTGGAATAGGAGATCGTGGATACATTGTCATAGCTCTCGCTGACCAGATACATGCTGTTAGTAGAAACATACATCTGGCTGGAACTGCCTAAAATAGCTTTCGTATTGAAAGCACTGCTGGCGTCTGTGACATCCACTGCGGAGATAATATTATAACAGGATGCCTCTATCTGGGGAAGCAGATAAATGGAATCTGCAGGGAGCATTTGCAGGGAAGTGTTGCTGCTGTCTGAAATTGAGGGGATAAAGGAGGAAGGTTCTGCTTTATTCGTTTCTTGAAGATACATGAAATCCTGGGAGACGACATAGAGCTGTGAACCGATCATCCGCGCATCCTTATAATCTCCTTCTTGTGTAAGAACGCGGTCCACTTGGGGGGAAGAAGGATCCGAGACATCATAGATGGTAATTTTTACAGAACTTCTGGATTCTCCGCTAGAATCTGCCGCTATCTTCCTCTGGCTGTCTAATCCAGTATTGGAAGAGGCAAGGACCATCAGTTTGTTCTCATGGAGGAATAGATCTAAGGTATAACAGAATTCCTGATCCTTGATTTTGGCCACATGTTCCATGTCGCCGTCTTCTCCCATGAGGACAATGTCAATGGTGTCAGTAGTCGAATAGTAAATGTAATCCCCATCGGTTTTGACAATATCCGCTTCGCTGACCCCATCTACCTGAGTATTGGTTTGATCGCGGGCTAGCTTTTCGTCTGTATCCCCGCCGGCTGTGTTGGGATTGGGCTTGATTTCACTGGATGAGTCAGCCCCGTTTTCGTTACCAGCCCCTGCGGTAGGTGGGTTGATATTTTGTGCCGTACCTCCATCGCTTCCGCCAAGAAAATTGCTTCCCTCAAAGGGAGCTAGAACCTCTGCGATTTCCTCATAATCCTTAGCCTTTAGTTCTGTAAGTTCTCGGTCAGCCAGAGAAGAATCCAGATCGGAGACCACAGCGGTTTCAGGACTTGCGGCATCAGCAGTGGCGGTGGAAGAAAAAGCGTTCCCTTGGTCTGCGGCGGTAAAATCAGTAGTGGCGAGTTTGGCGCCCGCATACATGGAGATACTGACCACGCATCCAAGAACCAGAATCAGGCTGGCGGCGATGGCGATGTACTTGCTGATAGGCTTTTTCTTTAGCGGCAAAGAAAAGAGTTTTTGCATTTCGCTGGGTTGGACCTTGTCAGGAATTGGAATATCACGGTCAATGTCCTGTAGGAGCTTTTGTAAGCGAAGCATATCATCCCCATGTGAGCCGTTATTTTTGTACTTCACAATACTCACCCCTTTCGATAGTTTTTTTCAGTTTTTCTAGGCAGCGGTGCAGTTTTGAGGAGACCGTTCCCTGTGGCATTTTAAGAATTTCTGCAATCTCTCTGATTTTGTACCCCTGGATGACGCTGAGGACAACAATAGAGCGCTCGTGATAATTAAGGCAGTACAAAGCGTTCATCAGTACCAGTTTGTCATCTGAGTTTTGATTGTAGCATAAGCTGGTGTCGGATAGGGCAAAATCTTCGAGGTTAAAATGATTGCGAAGCTTATAGTTGAGAGCAATTTTCCTGTTGCAGCGAGCCTGCAGAATTTTGAAAATCCAGGATTTAAAGGCTGATGGTTCCTTGAGCTTTCGGATGCCCCGATAGGCATCTAAGAAGGTTTCGGATACCGCGTCCTCCGCGTCTGACCGACTACCCAGTATAAACAGAGCAGTTTTGTATAAATCGGCATAGACCTGCTCGTAAAGGCGAGTAAAGGCCTCCTGATCTCCCAACCGCGCTTCTTCGACGACACGTATATCGATCGTCATATGTTCCACCACCTTCCGGAAAGGGTGTCCATTTTTTTAGTGGGAAAAATATTGCGATTTATTGCATAATATTTGATTTTTTTATTTTTTTGCCGAAGAAACGGCACGCCGCATCCATGACAGGGCAGCGTGCCGTTTTTCGAAGTATTACGAAAACAGGATAAAGATTAAAAGTATTCTACAGAAACCTTTTTTCCTGTGCGTTCCAGTTCGGCTGCGAGTTCTTTAATTAGGTTAAGTTTAAGACCGAGAGATACAGGCATACCTGGATTTTGATGTGCAGGATTGAGAGCCCGTCCAACCAAGAAGCGAACCTCGGTGGCATCCTCTAAAAGAAGACGGGTCAGTTTGGTAGCACCATCTTTTTTATTGAGTGTGTAGGCTTCTGTGTTTTCCACTCCAGCATCGTTGATTCCCTTGATAATCTCCAGCGCCTTACCTAGGGTCAGAACACCTTCTGTAACCAGATCTACCCCAGGGAGTGTGGCGATTGGGGGAACGGCAGGATTTTCATAGTCGATTTGCACCTTAAGTTCACGGCCGGTAATCCGGCTGACAATCTGGGATGTGGTACCGCCGCAGACTACCTTGATTCCCTTGGAATACATCAGTTTGTCAACGACAATTTTGTCCATCTCATTATTAACAGGGGGGCCAACCATTATTGTAGCAGGACGGTTAGGCTTGAGTGCCAGGGCACAGACGGTGGAATCGTCGCCACATTTCTGCATGTAAAGGGTGTTAACAGCGGCAAGTAGTTTTTTGGTAATGACACGAGGGGACATACCGGGTTCCAGATTTTCTACCACATAGTTGACAATATTCTCATATTGCCAGCCTAGGTCCAGCAGACGTCCAACTCCCGCATGAACTACACCATCAGAAAAGGTGATGATCATGTCGGAACTTTCAGCCTCAAATTGGCTGATATGAATGATCTTTCCACCAATTTCTACTGTTTCACGGGGAATAGGGGTGAGAACATTTTTGTGAAAATAGAGTAGGTCAGGATTGTCAAACTCAGCGGTATACACTTTACCATCCCGGCCGACACGAATGATCGTAAAGGTAGAATATGCAAGCCCACGCTCACTACAGACAGGTAAAGTACTGGCGATAGTTTCCAGAGTTTCTTCTAAATCTGCGCCACTTGCAAACATAGTGGCAATAATTTTGCTGGTCAGGGTAGAGAGAATATTGGCTTTTACACCGCTTCCTAAGCCATCGGCCAACACAGCCAAAAAATAATCATCAGTACGGACAAACTCTACTTTATCTCCACATAATTCTTCGCCATATTTATGTAGGCTTTCATAAACAGCGTCAATATATAATTCCATGGTGAACCTCCGTTTCTAATCATTGAAAAAGGCCGGAAAGAACCTTTCAATTCTATCTAGGGCGTTTCCTCTGGCGAAGTTCACACTCATAGCTCGGAAAGTTCAGACATGGATTTTTTCAGATTGGTCAGCGCCACCTTAGTTTCTGCGGTGGTTTCACCCAGCAGGCTTGCAATCTCCTGAGCGACCCTCATCTGTTTGACAATGACTTTTTGTGCAATGTCCACGGTGGAATCGCGGAGAGACTCCATCTGTTTTTTATGCTGCTCTTCTTCAGAGATATCCTTGACGAAGACCAAATACATACCATGTTCTTTAATATAAAGGATGGTTTGTTCTACTGTTTTATCGGATTCATCTACATGTACTTTCTTGGTGACAGCCTTTCCTTCACTTTTAGCGGTGTCAAAGTCAGGCTCACCATAAAAGGCGGGAATGGGGTAGCCTAGGATTTCCCCACGATTTACTTGATAAATATCCTCTGCCATGGGGTTGATGTCCTGCACATTCAGATCCTCATCCAGAGCCAAAATAGCGTTGGGGGAATGCTCTGTAATGGTGCTGGACATATTTTCTGCCCTCTCGCGGAAGAAGGGAAGACACATATTAATATCCGCTTTACCTTGGAAAACTGCAACCGCTTTTTCACGACATGAATGATAGCCACAGCTGCCGCAATTTAGCTCATCCTCCGGCGTCAGCTTACCGATTTTTGCAAGGATAGCTCTAATCTCTTCTTCTGTCGGCATATCCCGCCGGACAGAACGGTTGGTAAAGACACGGGGATGTGGGAATTCGATGGTAGAGGTGGGGGCAGGATTTTCATCCTGGGGCATGGGGGCATCGTCAATCATTGTTTCCGTGACCAGCAGGCTCTTGTGACCCATCCGCATAATAGGGCCGCCAATACATCCGCCCGGGCAGATATTAGCTTCAACAAACAGACCCTCTACCAGACCATCGCGGATGGCATCGAAAACCTCCATACAACGGCTGATACCATCGACAGCAACCGGCCGATAGTGGTGAAATTTTTCGTCTGGAATGGTTTTGAGAATACCGGTAGTTTTGGGATAAAGGCGAGAAACCGGATTGCTCACACCGGTGGCTTCACTGTCTTGGACATCCATGGAAACGCCAGCGTTGTCCATCCACTTTTGAATGCCAGCAAAGGTTAGAGCGTAGTTGACAAAGCCGCCGGCCAATGGATCAGAGGCTTCATTTTTTTTAGAAAGGCAAGGCCCGATGAAAGCTACCTTGATATCTCCGTAAGTTTCACGCATCAGCTTGGCATGAGCCATCATGGGAGAGGAGACAGGGGCCAGATTTTTAATCAGCTCCGGATAATACCGCTCTACCAGCATGACCACAGAGGAGCATGCGGTGGCAATAATATTTTTCATCTGTCCGTTTTCCATCAGAGCGGCGTACTCTCTGCTAGTTTCATTGGCGCCGATGGCTGTTTCTTCTACTCCGGCAAAGCCTAGCTTCTTTAGTGCAGCCGAAAGTTTGGAGAAGTCATCTGTGCCGAAGAACCCCGGCCAGGAAGGCGCGACGGTAGCATAGACTCGTTTCCCTTGGGCAATCATTTCTTGGACATAGTGATGATCGCTTTTGATAAATTTAGCATTTTGGGGACAGCACTGGACACAGTTACCGCATAAAATACATTCATCGTCAATAATAGTGGCTTTCCCATCCTTAAAAGCAATGGCCTTCACAGGACATTCCCGGATGCATTTATAACAGTTGTGACAATTACCGATATTCAGCTCAATAACTCCCATTAATGTAACCTCTCTTTCCTTTTATTCCCCTGCTTTCTCAGCCTGTGCTAGGGGAAAGACATGTTCATAAAAGACATTTTCCGCATTGACGAAACCAACATTCTGGACAGGAGTGTCGTTGACCATTACCGAGATGCCGGAAAGGCAACGGCCCATACAGAAAGAGGCTTTCAGCTCAATGACATCTTCCAATTGATTTTTTTTGATCAATTCTTGAAAAGTTTTGATCACTTGATAGGAGCCCTTCATATGACAGGAACTGCCTACACAGACACTGACGACGACCATAACTTCTCCATCCCTTCTTCATGAATTACTACATAAAATTGTTAAAAACGAAACGAATTCCATATTATCTCTAGTATACATGAAAAAAGGGGAGAATAACAAGATGAGAAACGCATAAAAAGGCTGGGAAATCTTTGGCGCAATCTTTATGAAAGGGAAGACTGTACAAAGAAAGGGAACAATCCTAGGAACAATGAACAAAGATGAAAAAAACAGCTGGAAACTCTAGGCCACGCCTTGACACGATCTCTTTTTATAGGATATAATAAAATCAATTGTTAAAATGTAGACAATTTTTAATAAGGAAATTTGTGTATTGTTCTAAAAAGTTTGGAACAAGCCATGGAGGAATAAGGAAAGGTGGCGTTTTGCCCGGATGAAAAGGTTGATTGTGGAAGTGTGTGTATGTCCAGAGTGTGTCATGATGGGGGCAATGGACATCATTGAGGCCATTGAGAGCTTGAAAAAGCTGAAAACCCAGCTGAGATTGAATACTCAGGTGCAGGTGATTACCAAAAGCTGTATAGGAGATCCAAAGCATGGAAGTGACTCTCCTGTGGTAGTGATTAACGGTGACAGATTGGTTTGCGCTAACAGCCAGACTGTCATGGAAAAGATCATTTCATTAAAAGCGAAGGATGTGAAGCATTAAGTGCGCGGAATTTATACACCGGTAACAAAATTACGGCGTCAGGTATTCGCTCAGATTGCTGAGTTTGCTTATAACAATGAGGAATATGCGGCCTTTGAGGAAATTCCTTATCGCATTATTAAGGGTGAGGTGGCGACTTATCGCGACAGCATTTTCAAGGAGAGGGCTATTATCGGTGAGCGCCTGCGCTTGGCCATGGGCCTTTCTCTGCGTAAAGTAGATGAGCACATGCCGGTAGCAAAAGGAATTGAGGAATGCGCTAAGCCGGAAAAATATTACGAACCGCCGCTGGTGAATGTTATTCCCTTTGCCTGTAACGCATGTCCAGAAAATTCCCTCATGGTAACCGATAACTGCCGCGGATGTTTGGCGCATCCCTGTGTTAGTGTCTGCCCGGTAAAGGCAGTATCTTTTGAAAACGGAAAATCACATATTGATCAGGATAAGTGCGTACGGTGCGGTCGATGCAAGGATGTGTGCCCCTATAGTGCCATTGTTAAATATGACCGTCCCTGCGCTGCGGCCTGCGGTGTCGACGCCATTGAAAGCGATTATTTGGGACGGGCAAAGATCAACTATGACAAATGTGTTTCCTGCGGGATGTGCATTGTTAATTGTCCCTTTGGAGCGATTGCCGATAAATCCCAGATTTATCAGCTGATCCGCGCGATTATGGATGGCCAGGAGATTATAGCTGCTATTGCCCCTGCTTTCGTTGGACAATTTGGACCTATGGCAACTCCAGAAAAAATGAAAGAAGCACTGAAAGTGCTAGGATTTTCTGAAGTTTATGAAGTAGCTGCCGGCGCAGATGTCAGTGCTATGGCAGAGGCGGACCACTATGTGAACCATGTGGGAAAGGATTTGCCGTTTTTGGCCACGTCCTGTTGTCCTTCTTGGTCCGTAATGGCAAAAAATAATTTCCCGGAGCTGGCGGGCTGTGTTTCTGAAGCACTGACACCTATGGTTGACACGGCTAGGATCATCAAGAAAGAGCATCCGAACGCCAGAGTGGTATTCATTGGCCCATGTGCGGCTAAGAAGCTGGAGGCATCCAGACGGACGGTACGAAGCGATGTAGACTTTGTTATCACCTTTGAAGAATTAATGGGAATGTTTGTCGCGAAAGGCATTGACTTTGGCAGCATTGAAGATGAACCCTTGCAGGATGCTACCGGCGCGGGACGTGGTTATGCCGTGGCTGGCGGCGTGGCGGATGCTATTGCCAATTGCATCAAGACCAAATATCCTGATGTAGAGGTAAAAGTCGACCGGGCAGAGGGTCTGCGCAACTGTAAGAAGATGCTCCAGATTGCCAAGGCGGGTAAACGAAACGGATATCTGCTGGAAGGTATGGCGTGCCCAGGTGGCTGCGTAGGTGGCGCTGGCACGATTATCCCATTGAACAAGGCATCGGCTGCGGTCAAAGGATTCCAGACGGCGGCAGGAACTTCAAATGCTTACGATAGCAAATATGCCGATGAAAAGATCGAAGAATAGAGATTAAGGTAAAGAGTTGTATGGAGATACAGCGCCCGCTGCATTGTTGCGCGGGCGCTGTCTGTTTGGAGGTGACAAGATGCTCCCTAACTGGAAGGATGTAACCGGTGTATGGGATCGGATGAAAAAAACAAAAAAGCCCATTGCGCTGTATGGCATGGGAAACGGTGCTCAGATGATTCTGGATGTCTGCCAACAAAAGCAGATTCCGGTAGCTGAAATATTTGCCAGTGATGAATTTGTGCGTGGACATAGTTTTGCAGGATATAAGGTGAAAAGGTTGTCGGAGCTGGAAGAGATATATGATGATTTATTTATCGTAGTAGCTTTCGGTGTTCATCATCCTCAAATGCTTCTTCGTTTGCAGCAGTTATCTCGGCGATATGAGGTGGTAGCGCCTGATGTTCCAGTGGCAGGGGAAGGACTGTTTACTCCAGAATTTGCCGCCGCTCATGAGGAAGAGATCCAACAGGTTTATGAAATGTTGATGGACGATCAGTCAAAACGAGTCTTTGAAAATGCCTTGCGTTTTAAGGCTACGGGAGATATTCAGCTTTTGGCAGAGGTAGAAACACCGGTTGAG
Organism: Zongyangia sp.; assembly: GCF_965361945.1. Lineage (NCBI taxonomy): Bacteria > Bacillati > Bacillota > Clostridia > Eubacteriales > Oscillospiraceae > Zongyangia > Zongyangia sp. The sequence continues at coordinate 51,389 of NZ_CBDTOK010000130.1, forward strand.
GAAATCTATCAAAATCTTCTTTGTCTGGGCCGTGATGAAATTTATATCGATCTAGGTGCCTACGACGGCGATACCCTTCGGGAGTTTCTAAATTGGGCTCCTGAATATAAAAAAATCTATGCGGTAGAGCCTGACGAAAAAAATTATCGAAAACTGTGCAAGACTATTGAATCTTTAGGAATTAATCATATTGAGGCAGTCCATGCAGGTATCTGGAATCAGGCTGAGGAAATCTCTTTTCTCGGAAAAGCAGGGCGCAATTCCAGAGTGGGGCAGGGTGGAAATAAAATTTCGGCTATCAGTGTGGATAGTCTTCTACAAGGAAATCCAGCGACCTACATCAAGTTGGATGTGGAAGGAAGTGAAGAGAAAGCTCTGACCGGAGCTCAAGATACTATTCGCACTTACGGACCCAAGCTTTTGCTCAGTGCTTATCACCGCAATGAGGATCTATGGTCTCTGCCCTTGGCGGTTAAAAGAATCAATCCCAATTATGTTTTTTATCTGCGTCACCAGCCTTACATCCCCGCTTGGGAAACTAACTATATTGGGGTAGTACCGAATTTTTAAGAAGGTTTGTGAAATGATGATAAAGATATACCAGAAGGGAATGGAGATATTGCATGCGGAGAAAACAAAAGATAAAAGGAGTAAATAAAAGATATTAGAAGCAGGATATGGAAATTTAATAAAAGCACAGACAGAAGCGCAAAATTTACGAGAATTTAGTAAAAATATTGACTTTTTTAGGATATATGCTATAGTGATATTCGTTGCTTTTGGCATCTAGCAAAAAAGAGAATGAACTGATGAATAAGGTACCGCCTAAAACGGGCTGGTGGATGATGGGAAAAGCACATTCACAGCAACGATAGAAAAAGCCTTTTGCGGGAAGCGGCTACAAGTTCATCGGGGTTGGCATGCTCGTTTATCGGGACATGTAACTTAAATCCGCAAAGGGGGATGCTCAATGGGGGAAAATTGTATTGTAAGCTTGAAAGACATCGTCGTCGACTATGATGGGGAAGTAGTATTGGATGGAATCAACCTTGACATTCACGACAAGGAGTTCGTCACATTGCTGGGCCCGTCAGGCTGCGGAAAGACCACAACGCTGCGCATTATCGGCGGTTTTGTGGAGCCTGCGTCTGGCGATGTCTTTTTTGATGGCAAGAGAATTAATGGCCTGCCGCCTTATAAGCGGCCGCTGAATACTGTCTTTCAGCGTTATGCATTGTTTCCGCATCTGAACGTATTTGAGAATATCGCCTTTGGACTGCGGCTGAAAAAACTGCCGGAAAAAGAAATATCCTCCCGTGTTTCTGAGATGCTGGAACTGGTCAACCTAAAAGGCTTTGATAAAAGAAACGTGAACCGCTTATCCGGTGGTCAGCAGCAGCGGGTGGCGATTGCAAGAGCTCTGGTCAATCATCCCAGATTGCTGCTCTTAGACGAGCCTTTGGGCGCATTGGACCTCAAGCTCCGCAAAGGGATGCAGATTGAACTGAAGCGTATTCAACAGAGCTTGGATATCACCTTTATTTATGTAACCCACGACCAAGAGGAAGCTTTGACCATGAGCGATACGGTGGTGGTAATGAAAGATGGGCATATCCAGCAGGTGGGGACGCCTCAAGATATTTACAACGAGCCAGAAAATGCTTTTGTAGCAGATTTTATCGGAGAAAGCAACATTCTAGATGGCGTTATGCACAAAGATTTCGTGGTGGAATTTGCCGGACGGCAATTTGATTGCGTGGATAAAGGATTCGCCAAGATGGAAGAAGTGGATGTTGTCATCCGACCGGAGGATATTAAGGTAGTGCCCGCTATTGCAGGGCAGTTAACTGGCCGGGTTGAATCGGTTATATTCAAAGGTGTTCACTATGAAATGACGGTGGAGGGAGCGGGATTTACCTGGATTATCCATTCTACCCAGTCTCAAGAGCCGGGATCATCTATCGGCATGAATATCGATCCCTTTGATATTCATATTATGCACAAAATGGAGGCGGAGAAATGAAACTGAAATCTGCTTCTCTGCCTTATGCAGTGTGGTCTTTTATCTTTGTCGTAGTGCCGCTGGGAATGGTGGCTTATTTTGCGTTTATCGATCAGAATGGACATTTTACATTAGAAAATGTATCCAGTGTTGGGCAGTACACGCCGGTTCTGGCCCGTTCCATCTGGCTTGCTGCCATTGCCACCATCATCTGTTTGATCATTGCCTATCCTCTGTCCTATCTTCTTTCTCGGATGCATGCAGGAAGGCAGAAGGTATTCCTGATGCTGGTGATGCTCCCCATGTGGATGAATTTTCTGCTGCGCACCTATGCATGGATGACCTTATTAGAGAGAAATGGCCTCATCAATCGCTTTTTTGCCCTGTTTGGTTTAGGACCCTTTGAGATGATTAATACCCAGGGAGCGGTGGTTCTGGGGATGGTATATAATTACCTGCCCTTTATGATTCTGCCCCTTTATACCATCATGGTCAAAATCGATGACCGGATCATTGAGGCGGCACAGGATCTTGGCGCCAATTCCTTTCATGTCTTTTCCAAGGTGGTTCTTCCGCTGAGCGTTCCTGGTATTACCACCGGAATTACTATGGTATTTGTTCCGGCAGTGAGCACCTTTATCATTTCTCGGATGCTGGGCGGCGGCGGTAATCTGCTCATCGGAGATCTGATTGATTTACAATTTCTTGGCAATGCATATAATCCTAATTTGGGTGCAGCCATTTCCCTGGTCCTTATGGTGCTCATTCTTCTATGTATGAGTATCATGAACCAGTTTGACAACGATGAGGGAATGGAGGGAGCATTGCTGTGAAAAAGAGAAGATGGCTATCCAACACCTATATTGGATTGGTCTTTGCATTTTTATACCTTCCTATTGGTGTGTTGATTGCCTACTCCTTCAATGAATCGAAGAGCAGGGCAGTCTTCACAGGCTTTACCTTTGATTGGTATGAGCGACTGTTTCACAATGAGGTCATCATTCAATCTCTGATCAACACCCTTATCATTGCCATTGTATCCTCCCTGATTGCCACAATCATTGGCACCGCGGCAGCAGTAGGGATCAATTCCATGAACAAGTGGATGAAATCGGCTATGATGAATTTGACATATCTCCCCATAATTAACCCTGAAATTGTCACAGGCGTATCCATGATGCTGCTATTTGTATTTCTGAAACTGGAATTTGGATTTACCACCTTGATTATTGCACATATTACTTTTGGACTACCGTACGTCATCCTCAATGTGCTTCCAAAGCTAAGGCAGATGGATAATTTTGTCTATGAGGCAGCTTTAGACCTAGGATGCACACCCTTCCTGGCTTTTCGTAAGGTGATTTTTCCAGAAATCCTGCCAGGCATTATTTCAGGAATGCTGATGGCCTTTACATTTTCTCTGGACGACTTTGTTATTAGCTATTTTACTACCGGCCCCACATCACAGACCCTTCCGGTCACCATCTTTTCCATGACCCGGAGAAAGGTAAGCCCAGAAATTAACGCGCTATCTACAATTATCTTTATTGTAGTTTTGGCCACACTTCTTATTGTCAATTTCAAAGATCTGAAAAAAGAGAAAAAGGTTCGCCGGGAGGTGAGCCTGTGAAAAGACTTCTCTCGCTATGTTCTATAATTTTACTGCTTATCACCTTTACGATCCCCGCTTTCGCGCAAATTGAGGTGGAGGACGAGGGCTACTATCAGAAATTCCAGGGCCAGAACATTTCGATCAATGTTTACAACTGGGGTGAATATATTTCTGATGGTGCTGAAGAAGGGACAATCAATGTCAACAAGGAGTTCGAGAAACTAACCGGGATCAAAGTAAACTACTCAACCTATGCTTCTAATGAGGAACTCTACGCCAAGTTAAAAAGCGGCGGTGCTAGTTATGATATTATTATCCCCTCTGATTATATGATCGGCCGGATGGTCAAGGAAGATATGCTGGAACCGCTTAATTTTGAGAATATCCCCAACTTTCAGCATATTAATGAACAATTTGTCAATCCGGCTTATGACCCAGACAATGCATATTCTGTACCATATACCTGGGGAACTGTAGGAATCATCTATAATACTACCATGGTGGATGGCGATGTGGATAGCTGGGATATTCTTTGGGATGCTCGGTATATGGGGGACATTTTAATGTTTGCCAATTCCAGAGACGCTTTTGCTATTGCACAGAAACGTCTGGGCTATTCCTTTAACTCCGGCAATGCGGACGAGTTAGAAAAGGCTGCTGAAAGTCTCAAAGAGCAAAAGCCTCTAGTACAGGCCTATGTTATGGATGAGATCTTTGACAAGATGCAGGCAGGGGAGGCGGCGTTGGCTCCGTATTATGCTGGGGATGCGATTACCATGATCGCCGATAATCCGGATTTGGCTTTTGCCTTCCCGAAGGAAGGAACCAATCGCTTTGTAGATGCCATTTGTATTCCAAAAGGCAGCCAACAGAAGGAAGCGGCGGAGATGTACATTAATTTTCTCTGCGAACCGGAAGTAGGATTGGCTAACTGTGAATACATCGGCTACTCCACACCTAATGACGGTGCCATGGAACTGTTAGATGATGAAGTAAAAAATAATCCTATCGCTTATCCGTCTGATGAGATACTGGAAAATACCGAGACCTTTTTAAGTCTGCCGGATGACGCAAACCGTCTGATGGACAAGCTTTGGACCGATATCATGAGCACCAATGAGGGAGCAAATCAGTGGATTATCCCTGTGTTTTTAGTTCTTTGTATTGTGGCTTCAATTGTCATTAATGTAGTGCGTCGTATTCGGAAAAAAAGAGAAGAAATGTACTAATACAATAAGAAGCAGCTGCCTTTTGGGGGCAGCTGCTTCTTATTGCATTTTGTATGAAAGCGGTGAAAAATGGAAAACTATTTCATGAATCCCTTTCGGTGAAAGGAAGATCATGAAATGAACAGTAATTACTTTATAGGTGATGTTCCGTATTCTGATAACGCTTCGAGATTTGCTCGGACATATTCCCGAAAATATCACTTGGACTCACTATCCAATTTGGATTCCTGGGTAACGATCAGACCACCAAAGAAGCTTCCTCCCCGACGTCCTGTGGGTATCCGATTGATTCTCTC
>NZ_CBDTOK010000131.1:0-4873 GCF_965361945.1 Zongyangia sp.
CTCCACAATGGGGATGGCTCCAACGCCGCTGTCATCCATCTTTTTGCTCAGGCTGCGTAAGGTTTCCGACGGCGCTGCCGTCACCACAGCCTCCTTCATGATCTGAGCTATCTTCAAGGCGGACGCCTCCTTCTTTGAGGGAATATTCCCCTCTAGTATCCGCCTTTTGTCCCGCCATTATGCGAAGGTTCCGCCGGAGGACGCCCGGCCCGCGGAAACCGAAGGCCCGGCCTCTTACCTCACCGCGGGTCACCGGCAGCTCCAACCGCTCCACCCTGTCTTGATAAAAGGCCGGGATAGGGCTTTTTTTCACGTCCTGGTTCATGGGGCAGATTTCCTGACACCGGTCGCAGCCCCAGATGATGCCGGTGGAGGCCAAAAGCCGGGCCTCCTCTTCTGTCAGCTCCCCCCGCTTTTGGGTGATGTGGGAAAGACAGCGCTCCGTCAGGATTCCATCTTCCCCAATGGCCCGGCCCGGACATTGCCGGCGGCATTTCCCGCAGCCAAGGCAATGCCCTCCCGGAGTCTGCCGGGGCGGAAGGGCCAGGTCGGTGACAATTTCCCCAATAAACACATAGCTGCCATAATCTGGGGCGATGAGAAGTCCGTTTTCTCCCCGGCAGCCCAGCCCTGCCTCCACCGCCGCCCGCACCTCCCGGATGGGGGAGGAATCTACAAAGGGGAGAAATTCGTGGCCGGGCAGCTGTTCTGATAAAGAATCCGCCATCTGCCGCAGCATCCCACCGGCTACCCGGTGGTAATCCGGCACGCAGGCATAGCGGGAAAGATTCCGGCCCGGCATCTCTCCGGTAAAGTAGGGGAACAAAAAACAGATCACTGTCCGATGCCTTTGGTTTAAAAGCTCCGCGCCCCGGCAGGGGAGATACGGGCCGCATCTATCTAAAGGCGCTGTTCCCCACCGGGGGATTCCCAGGGCCTTGGTTAAGTTTTCGATCAGCTCCATGGGCTCCCTCCTCTTTCCACCTTTCGGCGGGGATACTGGGCCGCAGGGCCAGTTCAAACGTATTCGCGTAAAAGGCGACATCGTCGCCAACAGAGCCTAAGGCGTAAACTGCCAGATCTAGCCGCTGCGTCGCCAGAGACAAAAACGCGGGCGGCGCGGCCCGTGTTATAAAGAAATTCCAGGGCAGGTCAGTCTTCCTCAGGCGGGGCGGACAGGGCCGCCTTGTAAAGCTCGCTCTTTTTGTAAGGGGTGAGCTTGGCCACCTCTTTTGCCGCGTCGGAAAGGGATTTGCCCCGGGCGGCGGACTGCCTGACCAGAGCCACCGCTTCCTCAAAAGAAAGGGCTGTGTCTTCCTCCTGGGGCTTCCCCTCCACCACCAGGACAAACTCCCCTTTGGGCGGCCGTTCCTGGAACAGGGCCAAAGCTTCCCCAAGGGTGGTGCGGATGGTCTCCTCGTGGAGCTTGGTCAGCTCCCGAGCCACCGTCACCCGCCGGTCCCCGCCAAAGGCCTCCGCCATATCCCCCAGTGTAGCCAGCAGCTTATGGGGCGCTTCGTAAAACACCATCATCCGCTCTTCGTTTTTCAGGGAATCCAGATGGGCGGACCGGGTGTTCCGGTTGACGCTGAGAAATCCCTCAAAGGTAAAGCGGGCGGCGGGGAAGCCGGAAAGGGCCACCGCCGACACCACGGCGCTGGGGCCGGGCACCACCACGGTGGGAATACCCCGCTCCCCGCAGATCCGCACCAGGTCCGCCCCTGGGTCGCTGATACAGGGCATGCCGGCGTCGGTGACAATGGCGCAGCTCTCCCCGGCGGCCAGCCGTCCGGCGATGTAATCCCCTTTTTCCCGGATGTTATGCTCGAAATAGCTGACCATGGGCTTTTTGATGCCAAAATGGTTGAGCAGCCCCAGGGTCACCCGGGTGTCTTCCGCGGCGATAAAATCCACCTGTTCCAGGGTTTCCACCGCCCGGGGCGTCATGTCGGACAGGTTGCCGATGGGGGTGCCTACAATATAAAGGGTTCCCTGTTCTTTCAACAAATTCACTTCCATCTATCTCACTTTATTGTCCTTTTTCCGGTAAATGTCCAAAACCTCCCGGGAGAAGCCTCCCGGTCCCTCGATGATCAGATCCTTTTCCACCTGCAAAAAGGGTTTTGCACCCTTTTTCCCCTCCAGCAGGAACAGCCAGGGAGGCCGTCCCGGCCGCTGGGTGACAAACCGCAGCCGTTTGGGCTCCATGCCGTGGTCCCGCATGGCGCAGATGGCGTCGCACAGCCGCTCCGGCCGCTGGCATATGCAGAGCCGGCCGCCGAATTTGAGGAGCCGGGCCGCCGCGGCGCACAGATCGTCTAAGCTGCACATGGTTTCATGGCGGGCGATCTTGTCGCTTTCCTGGGCGCTGATGATGCCGCTGCCCGGCGCCTTATAGGGCGGGTTGCAGGTCACAAGGTCCAGGCTTTCCCGGGAAATGCCCGTGAGCCGCCGGATATCCCCCAGGATCGGGCGTACCCGGTCCTGAAGGCCCGCCCTCTCCACCGTCACCTCCAGCTGGTGGATGGCCAGAGGCTGGATGTCCACACAGTCGGTGTGTACGGGGCCTTCCTCCCGATCCCTGTACCAGAGTAGGGCCACAATGCCGCAGCCGGTGCCCAGGTCCGCGCACCGGTCGATTCGTCTGGCGCGGGCAAAATGGGAGAGGAGAAAGGCGTCGGTGCCAAACTTGTGGGCATCGCTGACGCAGATTTCCAGGGTATCGCTGAGTTTTTCAAACTGATAAGCTTCCGGCTGCAATGGGGCACCTCCCTTACATATGTGTTCCTATCATACCACATTCCGCCCTGTTTCTCCACCGGAGGATGAAAAAAAGCGCCCGCATCCGGGCGCTTTCGCTGCGATGGTGATTATTATTGATAGGGGCCATAAGGTCCGCCGGGGTTGTTGTAGGGATTATAGGGGTCGCCCATATTGGGGTTGGGGCCGCCCTGGTTGGGATTATAGAAGGTCTGATCCCAGATGGTGTTGAGCTGGTTTTGCATAATGCCCATGGACACGAGGGAAAGGCCAAAGATCGCCACCACCAGGTTGATGATGGAATTATCCGACGGATAGGGTACGCCTACATTGATGGAGATTTCCCACATCTTTTTGCTGTATTTATAAATCCAGTAAAGGCCATAGATACCGCAGGTAATGATGGTCAGCAGGATCTCGGTGCCCGGTGTGGTGGAGCGATCCCCGGTAAAACGGGACACGTCGTCAGAGAGCTGATACATCCACACATAGTAATAAATGCCGCAGGTGATAATGGTAAGGATAATGATCATCGCGATACTCTTTTTTTCCGGCATAAAGGTATTCCCCTTTCAAGATGTCGGCAAAGCCGCCTAGCCATCCGGCCCTTGTCGGCCTCCCACTTGTTGCTATTATACCATGTTTCCCTGTTTTGAAAAGTCCTTTTGATGAGATTTCCATGAAATGCTTTTATTTCATGGAAACCTTCTCCCCCGCTTCCTGCGTCTCTTCCCGGCCGGTTCCAGCCATGCCGATGAGGAAAACCGCCACGCCTGCCACCGCCAGCACCGACATGACCCCGGCGAAGACCTGGGCGCCGAAGTGTTCCATAATCAGGCCGCTGAAAAAGTTGCCGCAGATGCTGCCGATGCCAATGGTCACCGAGTAGCCGATGGTCAGGGAGGTAGCGTAGATCTTGGAGGGGACAATGCGGCTGATATAGACCACAAACAGGGGGATATACATTCCCCAGGACACCGCCTCGAAGGCCTTGAGGAGGATGAGCCCGGTAACACTGTGAACCACCAGCAGGGCCAGGGAACGCACCGCCAGCACCACCGCCGTAAAAGCGTAGAGGTTTTTGAGCCTTATCCGGTCCTGAAGCCGGGAGAAGATGAACATCATCGGCGCCTCCACCGCGGCGCCGGCAAAAACCAGCATCCCCACATGGGTATTGGTCCCTCCCGCGTCCTGGAGGATCACCGGCATAAAGGCCAGCATAGAGCGGTAGGCCGCCTGGTAGAGGGTGGTACTGATGAGAAAGACCATATAGGGCCGGTTCTTGGCCAGCAGGACCAAAGCTTTTCCAAAGCCGATGCGCTCCTGCACCTGGCCCTCCCGTCGGACGCCCTTGTTTTCCGGCTCTACCTTTTCAATGCAGAGGCAGCAGGCGATCATAACCAAAAGGAGGGCCGCGCTGCCGATAAACATGACGTTGTAGCCCCACAGATCCATCAGCTTGCCCGCCACAAGGCCGGTGAGGGAATAGCCCACCGCCCCCATGACCCGGGTGACCGGGTAGTTGACATAGGGCTTTTTCTTGTTGACCCGGATCTGCCACGCCTCCGGGATACAGTTATAAGTATAGGTAAGAAATCCCAGCAGAAGGATGACGGCAAAGCACAGGGGAACAACGCCCACCGTCAGGGGGATGACCAGGGTCACCGGGATGGCGATGGCTCCGATGAGGATCATCAGGGAGCGGCAGGAAATAAAGGTATCGGTCAGGTAGCCGTAGAGAGGCTGGCTGACCATGCTCAGCGCCGCGATGAGGGCGTTGAGCAGCCCCACCTGAAAATCGCTGTAGCCGTTCTGGGTCAGATAGACCACGATGAAGCTGTACACCATACAGTGGGCGGAACAGTACATCCAGTGCAGCGCCGCAAAGGCCGCGTTTTCCCGGCAGAATAATTTTTTCATCCTCCTACCCCCTTAAAATCTGAGACTCCATTTCACCATTCACTTTATCACGTTCCGGCCGTAATTTCCATTGCATGAAAAGCTGAAAAAAGCCGAAATCCCAGGGGGATTTTTTACACTCCTGTCAAAAGAAAAACCACAGCATGTTTCCATGCTGTGGTTTTTAAGAAGCCGGCACCGACCTATTTTCCCA
>NZ_CBDTOK010000132.1:0-2599 GCF_965361945.1 Zongyangia sp.
GGAGGACATCTATACCCACGACACCAATGAGGGGCTTCTGCGGAAAAACGCCCCCAAATGCTATCAGGTCCTGTCCATGGCCCCGCCTCAGCGCGGCGCCGCTCTGGTAGGATCCCAGCCCCCGGCAGCAGAGGAGGAACCTTTGCCGGAGGAGGTCCCAGAGGAAGAGAGGGAGCCGGTGGAAAACGAGGCAAGTCTCTAAGAGATTGCGGGGAGGTTCTGGCCTATGAAATGTCCCTTTTGCGGTGGCGAGATGGAAGAAGGCCTTTTGATCAGCCGGGGCTGCAACTACTTTTTACCCAAGGGAGAGCGTCCTCCATGGACGGTCAAAAGCAGCCTGGAAAAGAAGAACGCCGTCCTCCTGCCCCCAGACCGGTGGGAGGTTCCCCCCAACTGGCCCCAGGCCCATTGCTGCCGGAAGTGCCGAAAGATCATCATCGACTATTGAACGCCGCCCCAGCGGGTGCAAAGCAGAAGAAAAGGGTGGAGAAACCATTTGGTTTCTCCACCCTTCGTTGTTTTTATCAGCGCCCGTCCTCTTTTTCATCCGGAGCCTCCTCCGGCGGGGGCGGGGGCAGAAGGACGGCTTTGACCCGGGTAATCCGGCGTTCCGCAATGCTGGTGGCGGTAAAGCGCACCCCGCCCAGTTCCACCGAGGGGGTTTCCTCCTCCCCAGGGATCCGGCCCAGCATATCGATGATCAGGCCGCCCAGGGTATCCACATCCAGCTCGGAGTCCTCCTCCACCAGCTTGACTCCCAGCTTCTTTTCCACATCGTCCAGGTCGGCGCCGCCGTCAATGGACCAGGTGTGGTCGTCGATCTGGTAGAACTCTTCCTCCTCGTCGTCATACTCGTCCTGGATATTGCCCACAATGGATTCCAGCACGTCCTCCATGGTGACAATGCCGGAGGTGCCGCCATATTCGTCCACCACCACAGCCAGCTGCATCCTCCGCTCGGTGAACTGGGTGAACAACTCCTTTAACCGGGTGGATTCGGGGACAAAGAAGAGGGGGCGCAGGTAGTGTTCCACGTGGAACTCCGGAGCGCTGCCGCCGCTGATCAGCTTGAGCAGGTCTTTGACATAGATGACCCCCACAATGTTGTCAATATCCTCCTGATAGACCGGGATTCGGGAATAGCCTTCGGTGATGGCCACATCCAGCACCTCATCCAGAGAGGAATCTATGGGCACCGCGGAAATTTCGGTGCGGTGGGTCATGATCTCCTCCGCCGTGGTGTCGTCAAACTCGAAGATGTTGTTAATCATCTCCTTCTGGCTTTCCTCGATGACCCCTTTTTCGTTGCCCACATCCACCATCATCCGGATTTCCTCTTCGGTGACCAACTCCTCCTGGCCTTTGGGGTCAAAGCCCAGCAGCTTGGAGAAGGCGTTGGAAAACTTGACCGTCACAAACCGGAAGGGCCGGGCAATGTGGAGGATGAGGGTGAGCAGACCTACTGTGGCAAGGGCCACGCCCTCCGGGTTTTTCCCGGCGATATTCTTGGGCAGATAGGTGGCCAGCACCAGGACGACAAAGCAGGTGACAAGGGCGATGGCCGCCGCCAGCAGGGTGCTGGCCAGCCCCTGGGACAGCCCCAGGGAGGAGAGCCAGGGCCAGAGGGCCTGGTATCCGGTCAGGGTGGTGAGGATGGTGATGAGCACCGTAAAGAAGTGGGAGAGCAGCAGGGTGCTGTCCCCATAATTGGTGGGCTCGCTGGTCAGCTTGGCAATCCGCTTTGCCTTTTCGTTGCCCTCGTCGCACAGCTTGCGGATCCGGGCGTCCGGGAACAGGACAATGGAGGTCTTGCTGCACATAATAAACGCCTTGAGAAAGAGGGCCGCCAGCAGGATGACCAGGCGGAGCATGAAATTACCGTCGGGGTCCATGATAAAACTCCTTTGTGTTCAAAATAATAAGAATCTATGGGTATAATTAAGTATATTATACATCCCTCCCAAGACCTCTGTCAATTTCCCCGGCTCCCGCCGGGGGAAGTCGCGCTGATGTGTCAATCGCAACGTAATTGCGGGCATCGCGGGCAGCGAGTCGCCGCTGCCAAATCGCGGATAGGCACTGGCGGTAACCCATTCGCGTGAGACGCGGCAATGGCGCGGACAAGACCAAAAGCGCGTTTTGCCCGCCGGTAGGCGCGCGTGAGCCGCGACAGTGTTGCAGATAAAACCCGGGGCGCGGCATGCCGCCCGCTAGGGCAAAGCCTCATGGGCTATGTATGAAGTAATGTATGGAAAATCTCCTGCTATTTCTGCATGAATTCTTAGTTTAGACACCTTCCCGGATAGCTTGACATACACCATATTTAGGTATATCGTGAAACTAATTAGGGCTTTTTATTGTTTTCTTAGAAAGGAAGACTGATATGAAAAAAATATTATTTATCAACGCTTGTATTAGACCTCATTCACGCACCCTTTTACTGGCGCGAGAAGTGCTGAAAAAGTTAGATGGCGAAATAGAAGAAGTAAATCTTTGTCATGAAAATATTTATCCCCTTGATTGGGAACACTTGGAAGAAAGAGACCAGCTTGTTATGCAAAAGGATTTTTCAGCCCCAATATTTAAATATGCAAATCAA
>NZ_CBDTOK010000133.1:0-25038 GCF_965361945.1 Zongyangia sp.
AAGTAAATCCGGTTTTGGTATCTGCTATCAATTTGCTATCAAATGCCCCGTTTCCGTTTCAAAAACCCAGTGTTTTCAAGGCTTTGCTGGTTTTGTTAGTTATTCCCACTCGATGGTTGCCGGGGGCTTGGAAGTAATATCGTAAACAATACGATTAATATTTCTTACCTCATTAACAATCCGGTTGGAGACTCGCTCTAATACATCATAGGGGATACGGGCCCAGTCAGCGGTCATGAAATCAGTAGTGGTAACACCGCGAAGAGCCAAGGTATAGTCGTAGGTACGGCCATCTCCCATGACACCCACAGAACGCATGGAGGTAAGCACAGCAAAATATTGATGGATGTCTCGATCCAATCCTGCTTTGGCGATTTCCTCACGGAAAATAGCATCGGCATCCTGAAGAATGGAAATTTTCTCCGGGGTGATTTCCCCAATGATCCGGATGGCAAGTCCAGGTCCTGGGAAGGGCTGACGCCAGACCAGATAGTCTGCCAGACCAAGTTCTGTGCCCAGAGCTCGGACTTCGTCTTTAAATAGCAAACGCAGAGGTTCAATAATTTCTTTAAAGTCGACATAGTCGGGAAGGCCACCGACATTGTGATGGCTTTTAATAACGGCGGCATCCCCAACACCAGATTCAATGACATCAGGATAGATGGTACCCTGTACCAGGTAATCTACCCGGCCAATTTTTTTGGCTTCATCTTCAAAGACACGGATAAACTCTTCTCCGATAATTTTCCGTTTTGTTTCCGGATCGCTGACACCGGCAAGCTTTCCAAGGAATCGCTCGCCTGCGTTGACCCGGACAAAATTGACGCCGCTGTTTGCAAAGGCTGCTTCAACTTCATCGCCCTCATTTTTGCGCATGAGGCCGTGATCCACAAAAATACAGGTCAATTGGCTGCCCACAGCTTTTGCCAGCAGGGCCGCAGCAACGGAACTATCCACACCGCCCGAGAGAGCTAGCAACACCTTGCCGTCCCCAACCTTTTTCCGGATATCGGCAATGGCAGTCTTGGCATAGTCGCCCATGGTCCAGTCGCCTTTGGCTCCGCATACCTTGTAGAGGAAGTTGTGAAGCATTTGAATCCCGTTTTCTGTGTGAAGGACCTCAGGATGGAACTGCATACCATAAAATTTACGGGAGGGGTTTTCCATGGCAGCAGTGGGACAGGCATCGGTATAGGCTGTTGCAGTAAAGCCATCGGGAAGTTGAGAAATGTAATCGGTATGGCTCATCCAAGTTACACCTGTAGAGGGGAGATCCTGGAAGAGGGGACAGGAGGAATCAAAATGAGTGATAGTTTTGCCGTATTCCCGGCTATCCGGGGTCACAACCTTGCCGCCCAGCATATAGGCCATCAACTGGGTACCGTAGCAGATGCCCAGCATAGGGATGCCCAGTTCGAATAGACGAGGATCACATTGGGGAGAATCGTCCAGATATACGCTGTTGGGGCCGCCGGTAAAGACGATCCCGATGGGGGAAAGCTCCTTGATTTTTTCCAAGGGCATGGTGTAGGGATGCACTTCACAGTACACCGAACATTCGCGGATTCTTCTGGCGATCAATTGATTGTACTGTCCGCCAAAGTCCAGGATTAAAACCATTTCGTGTGTCATAAGCGTTCCCACGGTCTCCTTTATTTTAAAATTTTTTTAACTGATGATAGGTGGGGAGATGGAACAAGGATTTTAGCCATCAGAAAGTTGGTCAACAGACAGCCCTTGCGCTCTACCTGCTGCTCACGTACGACCCGGTAGCCCCGCGCCTCAAAAAACGGCTTTGCCGTAATGGAAGCGGCAACAGTGACGCAGTCACTGGGGGCGTGGGCCTCCAGATGATCACATAAAGCCTTGCCGATGCCCTGGCGCTGATAATCCTTGTGGACATACAGCCGATCCAGATAACCGGTGGCATCCATATCGGCAAATCCAACCAGGATGCCATCGGATATAGCAACCAGGCAGTTGTGCTGGGAAAGGGAGAGGTTCCATAAAACCGGATCCTCCTTACCATCAGCCCAGGCATCCAACTGCTGAGGCGTATAGTCCTTGGCATTTACGGTGTGGACGGTCTGAAAAAACAGTTGCAGTACAGCGCTGCAATCCTCCGGTCGGTACGATCTGATATACAACGCTGGCCCTCCATTCTTACGATAATTTCTATTTTGCCATGCTTTTGCACAAATTGCAAGGGATATGAAACAAAAGATGGCTGATGACACAAACAAAAAAACATGGCAAAAAAATTCATGTATCCTTTGGAAATATCGGCAGAAAATAATTGCAGGTATTCTCAAGAAAAAGCATTTGATTGAAACGGAGGTTCCACCAAAATGAGTCATAAAATGAAAAAACTCTGTGCCGTAGTGCTGGCCACACTGATGCTGGGAAGCAGTGTCTATGCCTCCAGCGATATCTGGTGGCCGGTAGCGGCTTCTGCGGAGGAAGAAGAGTGTACCATCACCTTTCGCAAAGGCGGCATCTATGAGCTTTCCCCAGTGGATCTGGAATACCGCCTGGGACTCGCCCAGGGAGATCTGAAGGGAATCACCATCACACAGCTGCCGGCTCAGGGCGATGGTATCCTGATGCTTTCTGATATAGAGGTCAAAGAGTTTGACTACATCCCCCGTGAAGAGATCCACAGCATGTATTTTGTCCCCATCCGGGATATTACCCAGGCTTCCTTTACCTTTATCCCCGAATGTACCAACCCTGTGGTAACAACCCTGAATATGAATTTCGCAGAAGAGGTTCAGGCGGCTCCCCAGGTAGCAGACCTGACATTTTCCACCATGTCGGGGGCTCTGCTTTCCAGCGCTTTTGACTGTTATCATGAGGACGCATCGGATCTGACCATCAAAATTACCCAGCAGCCCACCAAGGGAACGGTGACAGTGACTGGAACAACCTTTTCTTATGAACCCTTTCCGGGGGAGACGGGAAAAGACCGGTTTTCCTATTGTGCGGTGGACAGCCAGGGAAACTATTCTTCTGATGCGGTAGTGAATATCGACCTGGAAGAAGCAACCAAACTTCAGTTTGCAGATATGTCCAAAAATCCCTCCGAATACGCTGCGGTAAAACTAGCGCAGGCCGGGATAATGACAGGGGAAAGCTACGGCAGTGCGCAACTGTTCCATCCGGAGAGAAATGTCACCCGGGGAGAGCTGCTGCTCACCCTCCTTTCCGCCAAGGGTTATGACCAAGATCTGCCCCAATGTGTCAATACCAAGCTGCAAAACGACAGCGAAATCCCTATGTGGATGAAGCCTTATATTGAAAGAGCCGTTGAAAAAGGCTTGATTACCGAGACCAGCTTTCAGCCGGACGGTATTCCCACCAATGCGGAGGCCGTGGTGATGATCAACCGAGCCTCCGGAGTAGAGAACGCTACCAATGTCAATCTGAAGGTAACAGATGCCCAGGACATTCCGGATTGGGCTACCCAGTCCTATATGAATCTCAGTGCCAACCAGATGCTGATTACCCATGACGGTAAGGTATATCCTACAGCACAACTCAATCGGGAGACTACAGCGGATCTGATCTGGGCACTATACCAGATGGAAAAACCAGAATAAAAGAAAAAGCGCAGAGCCTTAAGCTCTGCGCTTTTGATTGTTCACCATATTATCCTGCATCAGAACAGAAATTCTGGCCGAATACCCTGTCATAGGTCAGCATATCAAGAAAATCGTCAGAATCCACCTGGACGTTCGCGGTGGGGGAGTAAACAGGCACGGTTTTCATATGCTCCAGCATACTAGAGACCAATTGTGTTTGAGGAAGATCAGCAACGTCAATAAGCAGGTAGGGCAGATAGAATGAAGAGACCTCTTCATCCGGCAGACAGCTGAAGTCGGCGTCATAATTGCTCCAGACCAGATAAGACTGCTGATAGATTTCGGCACTGTTGGCGTAATCAATGCCCGCATCCTGATAGGTGGTGTTGGAATGGGTAAACATGGGGTAGTGATCTCCTACAAAAAATACGATGGTAGGCTCACCAGATTCCTTGAGCTGTTCTAAGAACTGACCCAAAGCCCGGTCCGACTCACGAATGCCATCAAGATAGAGGGAAAATTCCGCGTCGCCTGTGCCGTTGCCGGAATAAGGCTGATGATTTTGCATGGTTGTAGTGAAGATGAGGCAGGGCTCATCGGTTTCGCCCAACTGTTTCTGAATTTGATTATAAAGTGTTTCATCGTTGATGTATTGATTGGCACCGTACCTTGTTTTTTCCACAGTCAGGTCATTTTCAAAATACATCTTGTCGAATCCGAAGGTGGAATAGATGTTTTTCCTGCCGTAGAAGGAGCTGGAAAAAGGATGGATGTAGTAAGATTTGTAACCACTGTCCTTATAAAAGCTGACAATGGAAGAATTATCTGTATCCTCCTTGAGCAGTTTTTGGGGTGCTACAGGGGTATTAAGGCTTTTGACCGGCATGCCGGTAAGCAGTTCGAATTCGGTACGGACGGTATAGCCGCCAAAGGTGGGGACCACACAGGTGCCCCCGAATCCCTCTTCCCGGGCCTGGTCAAAATTTTCATAAATGGTGGGGTCCACATCCAGCTGCTCCAGCCTCCGGAAGTCGGCAAAGGACTCGGACATAATCATCACCACATTGGGCTTCACATCGGAAACATCTTGGCTGGTATTTTGCACCAGCATGCTAGCCACAGTCTCCTGGCTGTAGCCCTGGGGGCGTGTAACGCGGGTGGACAAAAATTCAGCCGCAGACTGGGTGAAGTAGGGGATCAAGTTTGTTTCCTGGAATTGTTTGTCCGCCATAAACACATTGGCGGTGTTAGGTTCTTCCACATCGAAGAGATGGAAGAACCCCATGGCCATGGTAGGGGTGACAAAGAAAACGCAGACCATTGCAAAGGTAGCACAAAAGCTGAGCATCCGATATTTGAGCCGGACCTTGTTTTCCAGCCGGAAGAAATAGGCGGCAACCACATATCCTACCAACAGAAGGAAGGTGAGCACCAGATACCAGGTCAGGTGGATGTTGGCGAATTTGGCA
Organism: Zongyangia sp.; assembly: GCF_965361945.1. NCBI lineage: Bacteria > Bacillati > Bacillota > Clostridia > Eubacteriales > Oscillospiraceae > Zongyangia > Zongyangia sp. The sequence continues at coordinate 5,051 of NZ_CBDTOK010000133.1, forward strand.
ATATCAGTGGCATTGGAGGTCATCTGCAAATCGGTGATGGTAAAATGGGTGCCGCTGACATCGTATTTGAAATATTCCACCCAAGAAATAATATAGAAAAGAAGGCCGGTAATGGCCATAGAGATAAAGGTCTTTTTAAATAAAAGAGAAACCAGGAGAAAAACCACAGAAACAATGAGATAATCCAGCAGCAGAATATGAAGATTGTGTCCCATAAAGGAGAAGAGGCTCCCCAGGCTCTGGATATGGTTCAGCTCTGTTGCAAGGGCGATGAAAAGGGGAAACAGGCCCACCATCAGCAACCGCACCACAAATAAGAGACTGCACTCCCACCTGCCAATGTGAAAGGTCATTTTTCCCATTTTATCCAAGATCATGATGATGTTCATCACACTTTCCGATTAGAGTTTCTATCCTATACTTTATCACGGATTTCTTAAGTAAATCTTACAGGGAACTTTAGTTTTTATGAATGATTTCTTTAGATCATCCGTCAGAAAAAGGAGGGATACCAGATGTGCAACTTGTTGCAAAACCGGCTAAAAAAATAAAGGAAATTTTCCTTTATTCATAATTATAGGGCATTCACCGGATTTTGCAAGTAAATCGGAAAGAAAAGGTAACAAAAAAGGATACAAAACTTATACGTTTTGCACCCCTTTTTGTGAAAATGGATAAAAAAGAAAAGGTAGTAAGGCGATTTGCTGAAAACAATAATGGGAGGCTTTAAAAGACGGACTCTACCAGCTTACTGGCATTTTCGGGGGAATACCGCCATCGGGAAATGGTCCCCTCCTCGATAAAATAGCGCGGCTTTTCGGGAGAATATTTTGCGTCAAAGGCGTCGACGATGATCAGCTTTACCTTCATTTTTTCAGGGATCAGGCTTTTGATGTAAACGCTGGCGTGCTGCCCTGCGGCCACGTCATCCCGTGGCTCTGCAAGCCCTGCCAGATTGGGGGTCAACTCCACAAAGACGCCGTAATCCTCCACCGAACGGATGATCCCGGCAACCGTCTGACCGTTTTCAAACAGGGCTGCGTTTTCTTCCCAGGTGCCCAAAAGCTCCTTATGGCTCAGGGTAATCCGCCCGTTTTCGTCCACCGATCTGACGACTGCTTTGATGTCCTGGGAGACACGGAAACGGTCTTTGGGATGGGAAATACGAGAGACAGAGATAGCGTCGATGGGGATTAGGGAAGAGATGCCGCAGGCAATGTCCACAAAACAACCAAAAGGCTCCAAATGGGTGACCCGGGCATCAATGATGGTACCGGGGATCAGGGTGGGCAGGTATTCCTCCATACACCTTTGCTGAACCGCCCTTCGGGAAAGGAGCGCGTATGTACTCCCTGCTTCATCCTTTTCAAAGCCGGTGACAATAAAGCAAACTGGCTTATTGACCCGGGAGATCACCGCAATATCCCGAGTGGTGCCGTCACTGAGCCCCCAAGCTCCCTCATCCCGAGGGATGACGCCGCGCATGCATCCAAGGTCCACTGTCAAATTGTGGGCACTGTCACAGAGGATGACCCTTGCCTCTAGTACCCGTGATGACAGACAGGCCTCGTGAAGGGAAGCCTGGCTTTTCAGCGCCGCCCGGTTTTCGAAGGTATCGATGAGCCAGCCTTCTGGTTTGTAATCGTACATCTGTGCGACCTCCTTTTTATTGCACGAATTAGGATTTGCTGTTCTGCTCCGGAATCCTCCTATCCGGCAAACGGCAGAAAGAAACAAAGCGGCGCCAAGGTCCGCCTCCTCATTCACTCCGCTTTCATATATATGCAGCTTCCTTCTCCAAATATCCTGATTTTTTCTACAGCCGGACAGGGGCGGGAGGAATTTGCACAGAAAATATTGCGGGGGCTTTGTTGTTTTGCTATAATACAAACTTGGAGTAATGTTGTTTTTCTGATGTTATCTGCCTTGGAGGTGTACAAGATGGACGTACGGGTAGGAGATACTCTGCTGATGAAAAAGGAGCATCCCTGCGGCGGAAAGGAATTTTTGGTGCTGCGTTCCGGTATGGACTTTCGTATCCGCTGCAAAAAGTGCGGCAGGGAAGTGATGGTGCCCCGGGTCAAGGTAGAAAAGAACATTAAAAAAATTGTGAGAGAGCCAAGTGAGGGGTAAGAGATAGACTATGTTTGAAAAGCTTAAAAATGTAGAAGACCGGTACGAAGAAATCAACAACCGCTTGATGGATCCCGCGGTGGTAAGTGACAACGAACAGTATAAAAACCTGATGAAGGAATACAAGAACCTGACCCCCATTGTGGAGAAATACCGGGAATACACCGGGGTAAAAAAGACTCTGGATGAAGCCAAATCTCTGCTGGACGAAGGCGGCATGGAAAAGGACTTCCGGGAGATGGTGGAGGAAGAGTATGCCGAGAGCAAGGAAAAGATCGAAACCATTTCCGAGGAGTTAAAGATCCTGCTGCTCCCCAAAGATCCTAACGATGAGAAAAACGTCATTGTGGAGATCCGAGGCGGCGCCGGCGGCGACGAGGCGGCACTGTTCGCCAACTCCCTTTACCGGATGTACACCATGTATGCGGAAAGCCGTCACTGGAAAAGTGAGGTACTCTCCGCCAATCCCACCGAGCTTGGGGGCTACAAGGAGATCAGCTTTTCCATCGAAGGAGAAGGAGCTTATTCCCGGCTGAAGTTTGAAAGCGGCGTCCACCGGGTTCAGCGGGTTCCCGAAACCGAGACCCAGGGCCGTATCCACACATCTACCGTTACGGTGGCGGTGCTTCCGGAGGTGGAGGATGTGGAAATCGACATCAATCCCGACGACCTGCAAATTGACGCCTTCCGGGCCGGCGGCGCCGGAGGGCAGCACGTCAACAAGACCTCTTCTGCCATCCGCATTACCCACCTGCCCACCGGGCTGGTGGTGGAGTGCCAGGATGAGCGCAGCCAGTTTAAGAATAAGGATAAAGCTATGATGATCCTTCGCTCCCGGCTTTATGAAAAGGCCCAGAGCGAGCAGAATGAAAAGATCGCTTCGGAGCGGAAGCTCCAGGTGGGCACCGGTGACAGAAGCGAGCGGATCCGCACCTACAACTATCCCCAGGGCCGGGTGACGGATCACCGCATCGGTTTGACACTGTATAAGATTGAATCCATCCTCAACGGCGATTTGGACGAATTGCTTGACGCTCTGATCACCTTTGACCAGGCCGAGAAGCTCCAGGCCCAGGGCGAAGAATAGGGGAATAACCGAAATGAATACGCAAATACTCCCCATAGAGGATCCGGGAAAGGACGAAAGCTATGTGCGCCGGGCGGCGGAGATCCTCCGCGCTGGGGGCCTAGTCATCATCCCCACTGAGACGGTTTATGGGTTGGCGGCAAATGCCTTGGATGGAAGCGCAGTCCGCCGTATCTATGAGGCAAAAGGCCGCCCTTCTGACAATCCACTGATTGTCCATGTCAGCAATATGGAGATGATTCCCCCTTTGGTGGAGGACTTTCCTGACGGGGCGCGGCGTTTGGCTGAGGCCTATTGGCCGGGCCCTCTGACCATCATCGTCAGAAAGAGCGGGCGTATCCCCCAGGAGACTTCTGGGGGACTTGATACAGTGGCCATTCGTATGCCTTCTCATCCGGTGGCAAGGGCCATTATTGAGACGGCAGGAATTCCTCTGGCGGCTCCGTCGGCCAACCTTTCCGGCAAGCCCAGTCCTACCAATGCCCGCCGGTGCATCGAGGATATGATGGGCCGGGTAGACGCCATTGTGGACAGCGGCAACTGCCAGGTAGGGGTGGAATCCACCGTTATCACCTTGGCGGAGGGAAAGCCGCGGCTTCTGCGGCCGGGGGGGATTACCTTAGAGCAGCTGGAAGCTGTGCTGGGGCAGGTAGAGGTGGATCCGGCGGTGCTTCACAAACTGTCCGCCGGAGCAAAGGCCAGTTCTCCAGGCATGAAATACAAACACTACGCGCCTAAGGCCCATGTCATCCTGGTGGAGGGGAGCCTGCAACAGTTTGCAGAATATGTGAAAACCCATCAACAGGGAAAGACGGCTGCCCTTTGTTTTGACGGGGAGGAAGCATACCTTTCGGTAAGGGCTTTCTCTTACGGCAAAAAAGAAGACGCCGCCACCCAGGCAGCCCGGCTTTTTGACAAACTACGGGAGCTGGATGACGCGGGGGAGGAGACAGTCTACGCCCGCTGCCCTGACAAAGAAGGGGTGGGCTTGGCGGTGTATAACCGGCTGATTAGAGCCGCAGGGTTTGAGGTGATCAAGCTGTGAGCTTTGTTTTAGGCCTGACCGGCCAGACTGGCGCTGGTAAATCCACCGTATCCGAGACCCTGCGCCAGGAAGGAATTGCTGTAATCGACGCGGATTTGGTGGCAAGGCAGGTAGTCCTGCCTGGGATGCCGGCCCTGGTGCGGCTGCGGGAAACCTTTGGCGAGGAGATTATCCGAGAGGGTGCCCTGGACCGAAAAAAGCTGGGCGGTATCGTCTTTGCCGATCCGGAAAGGCTGAGAACCCTCAATGAGATTATGCTTCCCGTGATCTGTGAGGAGATAAAGCGGCAGATGGCGCAGCTCTTTTCTCAGGGCGGGGATGTGGTGGTCCTGGATGCCCCCACCCTTTTTGAGAGCGGGGCGGATCAGATGTGTCAGGAAATCTGCGCTGTCATTGCTCCGGAGGAGGACCGTTGCCGGCGGATTATGGCCCGGGATGGGTTGAGCTATGAGCAGGCTATGGACAGGATTCATAGCCAGCCGGGAGACGATTTCTTTTATGAACACTGCCATATCATCATCGAAAATAGCGGCAGCCTTCAGGAACTTTATAAAAGCGCTGAAAAGCTTGCCCAAATGCTAAAGCTGAAAGGAAGACTATGCCAAGACGAATCAAACAGACCTCTCAACGATTAAAGATCTTCTGGATTGTAGCGGTTTTGCTGGTGCTGGCTGTTGTATTGACCTCCCTGTTCTTTGTGGCAAGGGATAAATATTACGAGATAGCCTATCCTTTAAAATATACGGATATTATCGACAAGTATGCCCAGCAAAACAATCTGCCCCGTGCCCTTGTCTATGCTGTAGTGCGCTGTGAAAGTGGTTTTGATCCCGAGGCTGTCTCCTCTATTGGAGCCAGGGGACTCATGCAGCTGACAGAGGAAACTTTTGACTGGGTGGGCTACCGGATGGGAGACGACCGGAACCTTACTTACGACGATATGTTTAATCCCGAATACAATGTGGAATATGGAACCTTCCTTCTGCGCACCCTATTGGATGAGTATGAAACCATCGACAACGCCTTGTGCGGCTATCATGCGGGATGGGGGAGCATCCGCCAGTGGCTGAATGATCCGCAATATTCCAGCGATGGGAAAAATATCGACCACATTCCCTATGGAGATACATCCAGTTATGTAGCAAAGGTCAAAAAGACCATGGAAAAATATAAAGAGCTCTATGATATGAACGAGGAGGTAAGTACCGATGAAAGATGAGAAAACCGCAGGCCAGCTTCTCCAGGAGCAGCTCTGCGAAAAACCAAAGAACAGCTATGAAATCATGAGCCAGGAGGATCTTCAGAAAGCAGAGTCCTTCTGTGAAGATTATAAGGCGTTCCTAGACCGGGCCAAAACCGAACGGGAAGCTGTGGAGGCCATTATCGGGATGCTAAAGGGCGCTGGCTATGAGGAATTTGTCCTTGGGAAAAAATATGCCCCTGGGGACAAGGTCTACTATAACAACCGGGGCAAGGCCCTCATCTGCGCCACCCTGGGTACGGAGCCATTGGAACAGGGCGTATACATCGCCGCCTCCCACATTGACTCCCCCCGGCTGGATTTAAAGCCCCGTCCGGTCTATGAGGACACCGAGCTCGCCCTCTTTAAGACCCACTATTACGGCGGCATCAAAAAGTACCAGTGGACCGCCATCCCCTTGGCTCTCCACGGCGTGGTGATCAAACGGGACGGGGAGACGGTGAAGGTCAATATCGGTGAGGACGAGCAGGACCCAATTTTCTGCGTCACCGACCTTCTGCCCCACCTGGCCACCGAACAGAGCAAACGGACCTTGGCGGAAGGGGTCAAGGGGGAGGAGCTGAATATCCTCATCGGCAGCCGTCCCTTTAAGGACGACAAGGCCAGCGAAAAGGTAAAGCTGAATATCCTCTCCATCCTCCACGAGAAATACGGCATGGTGGAAAGCGATTTTCTTTCCGCGGAACTGGTGCTGGTGCCGGCATTTAAAGCCAAAGACCTGGGCCTTGATCGGAGCATGATCGGCGCTTACGGTCATGACGACCGGGTTTGCGCCTACACTTCTCTTATGGCAACCCTTCACTGCAAGGCGCCCAAGAAGACCTCTGTTGTCATCTTCGCCGACAAGGAGGAGACGGGCAGCGAGGGAAACACAGGACTGGATTCTCGCTTCCTGGAATACTTCATCAGTGATTTGGCGGCCCCCTATGGTGTGGAGGGGAGAACAGTGCTGCAAAATTCTATGTGCCTGTCTGCGGATGTCAATGTAGCCTTTGATCCCACCTTCCCTGACGTGGTGGAGAGAAGAAATACCGCGTATCTCAATTACGGCGTTGTAGTGACCAAATATACCGGCGCCCGGGGCAAAAGCTCTACCAGCGATGCCTCAGCCGAATTTATGGGCCGGGTCCGCTCTGTATTGGATCAGGCCGGTGTGGTATGGCAGACCGGAGAGCTTGGCAAGGTGGATTTTGGCGGCGGCGGTACCGTGGCCAAATACATTGCCGGCCTTTCGGTCGATGTCGTGGATGTAGGTGTTCCTGTCCTCTCCATGCATGCGCCCTTTGAGGTTGTGGCAAAAAATGATGTATATAATACCTACCGGGCCTTCTATGAATTTTTAAATCAATAAGCTTGGACGGCAAAAATAGGAGGCCGGCGTCGGCGGGCACCGACACCGGCCTCCTATTTCTATGGGGTTTAGAATGGGAAAGGGAGTCTGACGTGATTTCTGTATTGTTCTTTATGGCTGTGGGCATGTTTGTCGGCGCCAAGCTGTTTCCAGCTAAGCTGCAAAAGGCCAACAGCATCATCCAGCAGGCCTGTGTATTCCTGCTCATCTTTTCCATGGGGATATCCCTAGGCAGTGGTCCTACCTTTTGGAAAGACCTAAAGAGTGTGGGCTGGGAGTCGGTGGTTTTTGCTCTCGCGACCATTGGAGGGAGCATTCTATTCGTGGCACTGCTGACCCGGCACGTTTCCAGGGATGAAGGAGAAGACCAGCAGGACTCCAAAGAAGAGGCGGAAGAAAGATAAAGGACGGAAGAAAATGACCATATTGTTTGCCATCATCAGCCTTATTGCGGGAGTTGCCGTAGGGCAGTTTATTCCAGAAAGTGCAGTAGGAATCATCGACACGGCGTCAGACGCGCTTTTAAATCTGCTGCTGCTTTCGGTGGGAATTACGGTAGGCGCCAACAAGCTGGTTTTCAAAAAGCTCAAGGAATTTAACCTAAGGATCCTTTACATACCCCTGGGGATTGTGGTGGGCTCCCTGCTGTTCGGCAGTATCGCCGGCGTGCTCATGGGAATGCCGCTGCACACCTCAGCCGCCATTTCTTCGGGACTAGGATGGTACAGCCTTTCCGGTATTATGATGCAGGATCTAGCCGGCGCCCAAATCGGCACCATGACCTTTCTCAGCAATGTATTCCGGGAGATATTTTCTTTTGTTCTGATTCCTCTCATCGCTACTCGGTTCGGACCTTATACGGCCATCGCACCTGCGGCGGCCACCAGTGAGGATACCACCCGGCCTATTTTGATGAAATACACCAGCGAGGAGGTAGCAGTGGTTGCCGTCCTCAACGGTGTTATCTGCTCTATTGCAGTGCCCATTCTTATCCCCCTTACCTTCCATCTGCTGCCATAAAAGACTTCTTGTATTTCTCTCTGCTTTGCGCTATGCTTATAGATACAGACCGGATCTCATTGACAAGTTTGGCAGAGAAGAGGAGGATTTCTATGGTAGTCAAAGCGGCAGAGATGAAGAAGGAAACCCGTAGCGCCTGGCGGGGCGGAGACGGTGCGATTGATTGCAGGCATCTGGCGCCCCAGGGCAATCCGCCTAAGTGGCGTTTTGCGGCTGTATTGGAATTTGATCCTGGTGATTCTATTGGGGAACATGTCCACAGCGGTGAAACGGAGCTGTACTATATCATGGAAGGCACAGGGACAGTGTGGGATAACGGAGCCCCTGTGGAGGTAGGCCCGGGCGACGCCATTTTTACTGGAGGCGGCGCGGCTCACTCCATCAAAAACACAGGGGAAGGTGTAATGCGCCTATTGGCACTGGTTGTGCAGGAATAAAAGCTGCACGAAAGAATTAGATGAAAACATAAAAAAGGAACGCAAAAGCGTTCCTTTTTTTGTTTCATTGGATGGCAAAACACGCCAAAATGTCCTTGACATCGGCTTCTTGCTATTATATAATAATATACTGTATCAAAATGGCTATACGCGCCCTAATCACAAAGTATTATAGCACAGGATACAAAGGATTTCAATACGAATCAGCAAATCCGACAGAAAGATATGGGGCTTCCTGTTTGGTTTGTATAAAAGGTTGGCAAATAGACGAATGGAGTGTGAGCCTATGGTGAATGTCAAGCCGGTGCAACTCGGAAAGACGACCCGCATGAGTTTTGCTAGGATCAATGAGGTCCTGGACATGCCCAATCTGATCGAGGTGCAGAAGAATTCCTACAGATGGTTCCTGGAAGAAGGGTTGAAGGAAGTATTTCGTGATATTTCCGCAATCACGGATTATACCGGTAACCTGGTTCTGGATTTTATCGACTACCGCTTGGATGACAAACCAAAGTACTCGGTGGAAGAGTGCAAGGAGAGAGATGTAACCTACGCCGCACCTCTGCGGGTCCGCGCCCGTCTGCTCAATAAGGAGACAGGCGAGGTCAAGGAGCAGGAAATCTTTATGGGAGATTTCCCCATCATGACCGAAAGCGGTACCTTCATCATCAACGGCGCCGAGCGTGTTATCGTTTCTCAGTTGGTCCGTTCCCCGGGCATCTACTACGGTATGACCTATGACAAGACGGGTAAAAAGCTGTTCACCTCCACCGTCATCCCGAACCGGGGCGCGTGGCTAGAATATGAGACTGACTCCAACGATATCTTCTATGTCAGAATCGACAAGAATAGAAAGATCCCTGTCACCACCTTTATCCGGGCTCTGGGTCTGGGCAGCGATCAGGAAATTCTGGACTTTTTCGGCGAGGATGAGCGCATCCTGGCCACCATCCAGAAGGATGCCACCAAGAATATGGAAGAGGCGCTTCTGGAGGTATACCGGCGGCTGCGTCCTGGTGAGCCTCCCACAGTGGAAAGTGCCCAGTCCCATATTGACGCGCTGTTTTTTGATCCCCGTAGATATGACCTGTCCAGGGTAGGACGTTATAAATACAATAAAAAGCTGGCGATTTCCGCCCGAATTGCGGGCCGGAAACTGGCGGCTGTTGTTGTCAACCCATTGACCGGTGAGATCATGGGAGAGGAAGGGGAAATCCTCACCCGTGAAAAGGCTTTGGCCATTGAAAAGGCCGGCGTGGATACCGCCTATATTGATGTGGAGGGCACCGTAGTCAAGGTCATCTCCAACGGTATGGTGGATTTAAACGACTATTTCCCCGATGTGGATGCCAAGGCATTGGGCATCAATGAAAAGGTCCGTTTCTGCGTAGTCCAGGAGATCCTGGAGCAGAACTTGGAAGGCGATGCATTGAATGATATGATCGCCTCCCGGGCTGATGACCTTATTCCGAAACATATTATTAAAGCAGATATTCTTGCTTCTATCAACTATATCAACAATCTGGCGATGGAAGTGGGTAAAATCGACGACATCGACCATCTGGGTAACCGCCGTATCCGCAGCGTGGGTGAGCTTTTGCAAAACCAGTTCCGCATTGGTTTTTCCAGAATGGAGCGCGTTATCCGTGAGCGGATGACCATCCAGGCCCAGGATATGGATGTCATCACCCCCCAGGCGCTGATCAATATCCGCCCGGTGGTGGCCGCCATCAAGGAGTTTTTCGGATCTTCGCCCCTTTCCCAGTTTATGGATCAGACCAACCCCTTAGCGGAACTGACCCATAAGCGCCGTCTTTCCGCATTGGGCCCTGGCGGTCTTTCTCGTGACCGCGCTGGATTTGAGGTTCGTGACGTGCACTACAGCCACTATGGCCGCATGTGCCCCATTGAGACCCCAGAAGGTCCTAACATCGGTTTGATCTCCTATCTTGCAACCTTTGCAAAGATCAATGAATACGGCTTTGTAGAAGCGCCTTATCGCCGGGTGGATAAGGAAACCGGCGTCATCCTGGATGAGGTAGTCTATATGACCGCCGATGTGGAGGATGACTATATTGTCGCCCAGGCTAACGAGCCCATTGACGAAAATGGACGCTTTGCAAGACCCAGAGTTAACGCCCGTTACCGGGATGAGATCATCGAGGTAGAGCGGGAGCGGGTAGACTTCATGGATGTTTCCCCCAAAATGGTTGTCTCTGTGGCGACAGCCATGATCCCCTTCCTGGAAAACGACGATGCCAACCGCGCTCTGATGGGCTCCAACATGCAGCGGCAGGCTGTGCCGCTTCTCAAAACCCAGTCCCCCATCGTAGGAACTGGCATGGAGTATAAGGCTGCTGTGGATTCCGGCGTTGTGGTGCTTTCCAAACACGACGGCGTGGTGGAGCGTGTTTCCGCCGACGAAGTGGTCATCCGCACCGACGACGGAGAACTGCATCCCTACCACCTGATTAAGTTCCTCCGCTCTAACCAAGGCACCTGCACCAACCAGCGTCCCATTGTGAACCGCGGTGAGCGTGTCAAGGTAGGCCAGGTCATCGCTGACGGCCCCGCCACCTGCAACGGCGAGATCAGCTTGGGTAAAAATGTCCTCATCGGCTTTATGACCTGGGAGGGTTACAACTACGAGGACGCAGTCCTCATCAATGAAAAAATTGTACGGGATGATGTGTTTACATCCATCCACATTGAAGAATATGAAATCGAGGCCAGAGACACCAAGCTCGGGCCTGAGGAAATCACCCGGGATATCCCCAACGTAGGCGAGGATGCCCTTAAAGATCTTAACGACATGGGTATCATCCGGGTAGGCGCCGAGGTGCGCGCCGGAGATATTCTGGTGGGTAAGGTTACCCCCAAGGGAGAGACAGAGCTTACCGCCGAAGAACGCCTGCTCCGCGCTATCTTTGGCGAGAAGGCGAGAGAGGTCAGAGATACCTCCCTCCGTGTTCCCCACGGCGAATACGGTATCGTGGTGGATGTCAAAGTCTTTACCCGTGAAAATTCCGACGAACTTTCTCCTGGTGTCAACATGGTAGTCCGCTGCTATATCGCTCAGAAGAGAAAGATTTCTGTCGGCGACAAGATGGCTGGACGTCATGGTAACAAGGGTGTTGTTTCCCGTATCCTTCCTCAGGAGGATATGCCTTTCCTGCCCGACGGCACACCGTTGGATATCGTCCTGAATCCTCTGGGCGTTCCGTCCCGTATGAACATCGGACAGGTACTGGAAGTCCATCTGGGTTATGCCGCCGCCGCTTTGGGCTGGAAGGTCATGACTCCGGTCTTTGACGGCGCTCACGAGGCGGATATCCGTGACTGCCTGAGAGAGGCGGGATTGAGAGAAGACGGAAAGACCATTCTCTATGACGGCCGGACTGGCGAGCCTTTTGACAACCCAGTTACCGTCGGATATATGTACTTCTTAAAACTGCATCACCTGGTTGACGATAAAATCCATGCCCGTTCTACCGGCCCCTACAGCCTGGTTACCCAGCAGCCGCTGGGTGGTAAAGCCCAGTTTGGTGGTCAGCGTTTCGGTGAGATGGAAGTTTGGGCTCTGGAGGCTTACGGCGCAGCCTATACCCTCCAGGAGATTCTGACGGTGAAGTCCGACGACGTGGTGGGACGTGTCAAGACCTACGAAGCCATTGTCAAGGGCCAGAACGTGCCCAAGCCCGGTATTCCTGAATCCTTCAAGGTCCTCATTAAGGAGCTGCAGTCTCTCTGTCTGGATGTCAAGGTTCTTGACGCCAACAACGAGGAGATTGACCTGAAACAGTCCTTTGACGACGATGAGGATATGGGCCTTGCTCCGGTGGAGGAGCCCTCTACCTTTGAAAATCAGGAAGTGGAAGTCGAGGAGGACATGGACGGCTACGCCGTGGAAGAGCCGGAAATCGACGAGATTGACGACGAGGCGGTTTTCAATGCGCTGGATATGTTTGATCTCGATGGCGGCGATGATGTGGTCGATGTGGAAAACGACCTGGGCGTAGACATTGCGGATTTGGATGACGAAAATCTATAAGGGGGTCGCAATATGGAATTTAACGTATTCGAATCGATAAAGATCGGGCTGGCGTCTCCGGATCAGATCAGGGAATGGTCTTACGGAGAGGTTAAAAAGCCGGAAACGATCAACTATCGTACACTGAAGCCAGAGCGCGACGGCCTCTTCTGTGAACGTATCTTCGGGCCCCAGAAGGACTGGGAGTGCCACTGCGGTAAGTACAAACGTCTGCGCTATAAAGGGAAAATTTGTGAGCGCTGCGGTGTTGAGGTCACCCGCTCTAAAGTCCGCCGTGAGCGGATGGGCCATATTGAATTGGCGGCCCCGGTTTCCCACATCTGGTATTTTAAGGGAATCCCTTCCCGGATGGGCCTGATTTTGGACCTGTCCCCTCGGTTCCTTGAAAAGGTGCTGTACTTTGCGCAGTATATTGTCATTGATCCCGGCGCGACTCCCCTGGAGAAAAAACAGCTGCTCTCCGAAAAAGAGTACCGTGATATGCGGGAAAAATACGAAGATGAGTTTAAGGCAGGAATGGGCGCTGAGGCCATCAAAGAACTGCTGGCAGAAATTGATTTGGAGGAACTTTCCAAAGAACTGAAGGATGAGTTGGAGGGCGCTTCCGGACAAAAACGGGTGCGTATCCTCAAAAGGCTGGAAGTGGTGGAATCTTTCCGCCTGTCCGGCAACCGCCCGGAGTGGATGATCATCGATGTCGTACCGGTCATCCCGCCGGATATTCGTCCCATGGTGCAGCTGGATGGCGGCCGTTTCGCCACCTCCGACCTCAACGATCTGTACCGCCGTGTTATCAATAGAAACAACCGCTTAAAACGGCTTTTGGAGCTGGGCGCTCCTGATATCATTGTCCGCAACGAGAAGCGGATGCTTCAAGAAGCAGTGGACGCGCTGATCGACAACGGCCGCCGGGGACGTCCGGTGACCGGCCCCAACAACCGGCCGCTGAAATCCCTCAGCGATATGCTCAAGGGTAAACAGGGACGTTTCCGCCAGAACCTGCTGGGCAAACGTGTTGACTATTCCGGACGTTCGGTTATCGTCGTTGGCCCGGAGCTGAAGATGTATCAGTGCGGTCTGCCCAAAGAGATGGCGCTGGAACTCTTCAAGCCCTTTGTCATGAAACGTTTGGTGGAAACCGGCGCCGCTGGTAACATCAAGAGCGCCAGGAAGATGGTAGAGCGGGCCAAAGGCCCTGTTTGGGACGCGCTGGAAACCGTGATCAAAGATCATCCAGTGCTTCTCAACCGTGCGCCGACCCTGCACAGACTGGGAATCCAGGCATTTGAGCCGGTGCTGGTCGAGGGCCGCGCTTTGAAGCTCCATCCGCTGGTGTGTACCGCCTACAACGCCGACTTTGACGGAGACCAGATGGCTGTTCACGTTCCCCTGTCCGCAGAGGCACAGGCAGAGGCCCGCTTCCTCATGCTGGCCGCCAACAACCTGCTCAAGCCCTCCGATGGACGTCCCGTTACCGTGCCTACCCAGGACATGGTGCTCGGTTCCTACTACCTGACTTTGGTGAAGGATGGCGAGCCGGGAGAAGGCAAGGTGTTCCGGGATGTGAACGAGGCACTGATGGCCTATCAGGAAGGCGTGGTTGGACTCCATGCCCCCATCCGGGTGCGGATGACCAAAGAGCTGGGCGGCAAGAAGATGTCCAAACTCATCGATGCTACAGTGGGACGGCTGATCTTCAACGAGCCCATTCCTCAGGACCTGGGTTATGTGGATCGCTCCAATTCTGAAAACCTCTTTAATTTGGAAGTATCCTTCCTGGTTGGTAAAAAACAGCTGGGACAGATCATTGAAAAGTGTATAAAAGTCCACGGAACGGCAAAAACTGCTGAGGTACTGGATAAAATTAAGGCCCAGGGCTTTAAGTATTCTACCCGCGGCGCTATTACTGTGGCTGTCTGCGACGCAGTGATTCCGCCCCAGAAGAAGGAACTGCTGGCAGCGGCAGAAGAGAACATCGAAAAGATTACCCGCCAGTATAAACGCGGCCTGATTTCCAACGATGAGCGTTATAACCAGGTGATCAAGACCTGGGATGAGACCACCAAGAAGGTGTCTGACGCACTGACTGAGAATCTGGATCAGTATAACCCCATCTTTATGATGGCAGACTCTGGTGCTCGTGGTTCCATCAACCAGATCCGTCAGCTGGCTGGTATGCGCGGACTCATCGCCAACACCTCAGGTACCACCATTGAGATTCCTATCCGCGCTAACTACCGTGAAGGCCTCAACATCTTGGAGTACTTCATCTCCTCTCGTGGCGCCCGTAAGGGACTGGCCGATACAGCACTGCGTACCGCTGACTCCGGTTACCTGACCCGCAGGCTTGTCGATGTCTCCCAGGATGTGATTATCCGCCAGGATGACTGCGGCACCCATGAGGGCATTTGGGTATCCGATATCAAGGACGGCAGCGAGATGATCGAGCCTATGACCGAGCGTCTCATCGGACGGTATGTGGCTGATGATGTGATCGATCCCAACACCGGCGAAGTGCTGGTAACCAGGGATAAGATGATGGACGACGCCGATGCTGCGAAGATTGCAGCGGCAGGCATCACCCGTCTGAAGATCCGGTCCATCCTCAACTGCGAGTCCAAGCACGGCGTCTGCGCCAAGTGCTACGGAGCTAACCTGGCCAATGGTAATCCCGTGGCGGTGGGCGAGTCCGTCGGTATCATCGCGGCCCAGTCCATCGGTGAACCGGGTACCCAGCTGACCATGCGTACCTTCCACACCGGCGGTATCGCATCGGCAGAGGATATTACCCAAGGTTTGCCCCGTGTTGAAGAGCTCTTCGAGGGAAGAAAGCCCAAGCATCTGGCCATCATCTCCGAAATCGGCGGTGAGGTCCGGATGGAAGAAATTAAGAAAAACCGCCATGTGGTGGTTTATAATAAAGAAACCGGCGATGAAAAGAGCTATTTGATCCCCTTTGGTTCCCGTCTGCGGGTCCAGGAGGGCGATGTGATAGAAGCCGGCGACATGCTCACAGAGGGTTCTGTCAATCCTCATGACGTTCTGGCCATCAAAGGTGCCCTGGCTGTTCAGGATTACCTGATCCAGGAAGTCCAGCGGGTTTATCGGATGCAGGGTGTTGACATCAATGATAAACACATTGAGGTTATCGTCCGTCAGATGATGAGAAAGGTCCGGGTGGATGAAGCAGGCAGCACCGGCCTATTGCCTGGCTCCTTGGTTGACAAGACCGAGTTGATCGCGGAAAACCGCAAGATCGACGAGAGGATCGCTGCTGGGGAAGAGGGACTGGAAAAGGCCACCTATATCCCAGTGCTGCTGGGTATTACCAAGGCATCCCTGGCCACCGACTCCTTCCTGTCCGCCGCCTCCTTCCAGGAGACGACTCGAGTGCTCACCGAAGCCGCCATCAAGGGCAAGGTGGATCCGCTGCTGGGACTCAAAGAAAACGTCATCATCGGCAAGCTGATCCCTGCGGGTACCGGCATGAACTGCTACAGCAATGTACAGGTAGTTCCTGCAGGAGAGGTATTGACAACGCCCCAGGAATGATGATAAACTATATAATTGTGTGAAACAGCCAGAATCTGCTGTTTTATCCCACTTTCTGTTGCCTAGAAAGGGGAGAAATCCCCTTTCTTGACATACATTCCGGGTTTTCCCGACAACAAAGTAAGGAGGTGCGATATGCCAACCTTTAACCAGCTCGTACGCAAAGGTAGAGAGGTGGTCGAGAAAAAATCCACAGCTCCGGCTCTTTTGAAGGGTTACAACTCCAAAAAGCGCGTTGCTATCGATCAGAACTCTCCGCAAAAACGTGGTGTTTGTACTGCAATCAGAACACAGACCCCGAAGAAGCCGAACTCTGCGCTTCGTAAAGTTGCCAGGGTTAAGCTTTCCAACGGCATGGAGGCGACAGCTTACATTCCGGGAATCGGCCACAATCTGCAGGAACACAGCGTTGTGCTGATCCGTGGCGGACGTGTTAAGGACCTGCCTGGTGTGCGTTACCACATCATCCGCGGTACTCTGGATGCCCAGGGTGTTGCCAAGAGAATGCAGGGCCGCTCCAAATATGGTGCGAAACGTCCGAAAGCTGGTGCCGCAAAGAAATAATTCTTCCATAGTTTTATTGAAACTAGAGCTGCTGATGCGGCGTTTATGTATAAATAAACACCGGCCGCATTGGCACCGCGGAAGTATTGTCGCTTTCGAGTACCGATGATATCATAATGTGAAGGAGGGAACCGAAGTGCCAAGAAGAGGTCGTGTCGCAAAACGTGACGTTTTGCCAGATCCGCTTTACAATTCCAAACTGGTGACCAGACTCATCAACAACATCACGCTGGATGGCAAAAAGGGTGTGGCCCAGAAGATTGTATACGGTGCATTCGATATTGTTAAGGAAAAAACCGGGAAAGATCCCCTGGAGGCTTTTGAGCAGGCTATGGAGAACATCATGCCTGTCCTGGAGGTCAAGGCCCGCCGTGTCGGTGGTGCTACCTATCAGGTGCCCATGGAGGTTCGGCCTGAGCGTCGTCAGACTTTGGGCCTGCGCTGGATTACCAGTTATTCCCGCGCCCGTAATGAGAAGACCATGAAAGAGCGCCTTGCCGGCGAGATCATGGATGCCCTTAACAGCACCGGTGGAGCTGTCAAAAAACGCGAAGATACCCACAAGATGGCAGAGGCCAACAGAGCATTTGCCCATTACAGATGGTAGTTCGTTATCCAACACAGCGGTTTTGCTGCTGTTTTTCTGGACGGATCCGACAGGTTTTTTCCTGCCGGATAGCCGTCTATCTGTCGGAATTTCTGACAGCATATCAATTTGAGGAACAAAGGTAAGTTCCAAGTCGTTTGTTACTGAAGGAGGAGACTATGCCAAGAGATGTCGCTTTAGAGCAAACTCGTAATATCGGCATAATGGCTCACATCGACGCGGGTAAAACCACCACCACCGAGCGTATCCTGTTCTATACCGGTATCAACCATAAGATTGGTGAGACCCATGACGGAAGCGCTACCATGGACTGGATGGCCCAGGAGCAGGAGAGAGGTATTACCATTACCTCTGCTGCTACTACCGCATATTGGAAAGGCCATAGAATCAACATTATCGACACTCCGGGACACGTTGACTTCACTGTTGAGGTAGAACGCTCCCTGCGTGTCCTCGACGGCTCCGTCACAGTTTTCTGCGCAAAAGGCGGCGTTGAGCCTCAGTCTGAAACCGTTTGGCGCCAGGCGAATAAATATCATGTGCCCCGTATGGCATATATCAATAAGATGGACATTATGGGTGCTGACTTCTACCATGTTATCGACATGATGAAGGGACGCCTCAAATGTAAACCCCTTCCCATCCAGCTTCCCATTGGTGCGGAGCAGTTCTTTAAGGGCATCATCGACCTGTTGGAGATGAAAGCCTATGTCTACTACGACGATCTGGGAAAAGATATCCGGATAGAGGATATCCCCGAGGATATGGTGGAGAAGGCAGAGCAGTACCATTCCGAGCTCATTGAAGCAGTTGTTGAGCTGGACGACGCACTGATGGAAAAATACCTGGAAGGCGAAGAGCCCACCATCGAGGAACTCAAGAAAGCCATCCGTAAAGGTACCATCGCCAATGAAGTTGTACCCGTCTGCTGCGGTACTTCTTATAAGAATAAGGGCGTCCAAAAACTCCTCGACGCAATTGTGGATTATATGCCTGCTCCCACGGATATTGCCCACATTAAAGGTACCAATCCCGAGACTGGTGAGGAAGAGGAAAGACCTTCCTCTGATAAAGAGCCTTTTGCAGCTTTGGCATTTAAGATTGCAACAGACCCCTATGTAGGTAAGCTGTGCTTCTTCCGTGTTTATTCCGGTACCCTTGCTGCTGGTAGCGCGGTATACAATTCTACCAAAGACGTGCAGGAGAGAATGGGACGTATTCTGCAGATGCACGCCAATCACAGAAAAGATATTGAGATGTGCTACGCCGGCGATATTTACGCCGCAGTAGGTGTCAAGAACACCACGACTGGTGATACTCTCTGTGATCCCAAACATCCCATCATTCTGGAGTCCATGGAATTCCCAGAGCCGGTTATCAACCTGGCTATCGAGCCCAAGACCAAAGCTGGTCAGGAAAAGATGGGCATTGGCTTGGCCAAGCTGGCTGAAGAGGACCCCACCTTTAGAACCTATACCGATCAGGAAACTGGTCAGACCATTATCGCAGGTATGGGCGAGCTTCATCTGGAAGTTATCGTTGACCGTCTGCTCAGAGAGTTCAAGGTTGAGGCCAATGTAGGCGCACCTCAGGTTGCCTATAAAGAGACTGTCCGCAGACTGGCTGATGTGGATTACAAATATGCCCGTCAGTCCGGTGGTAAAGGTCAGTATGGTCATGTTAAGATCAAACTGGAACCCAACGAGAGCGGCAAAGGCTACGAGTTCCGCAACGAGGTTGTGGGCGGAGCCATCCCGAAAGAGTATATCGGTTCTGTTGACGCTGGTATTCAGGGAGCCATGCAGGCAGGCGTTTTGGCCGGATATCCGGTTGTAGATGTCATCGTTACCCTGTATGACGGTTCTTATCACGAGGTTGACTCCTCTGAAATGGCCTTTAAGATTGCCGGTTCTATGGCATTCAAAGAGGCAATGAAGAAAGCAGATCCCGTCATTCTGGAGCCGATCATGAAGGTTGCTGTTAATGTCCCTGAGGAATACATGGGCGACGTCATCGGCGATCTCAACTCCCGCCGTGGCCAGATCCAGGGCATGGAGGCTGTCTTCGGCGCTCAGGAGATTAAGGCATTTGTGCCCCTGTCCGAGATGTTTGGTTATTCCAATGCGCTGCGTTCCCGGTCTCAGGGCCGTGGCCAGTATGTAATGGAGCCTTCTCACTACATTGAAGTGCCGAAATCCATTGCAGAAAAGATCATGAGCACCAGAGGCAAAAAAGACTAATTTGGCGTTTCATTTTCCCGACTGTGTACGGGAAGAGAGAATCTCTGGGAAACCCTGTTAGAATCCCGGTATATTCTCTAAAAACACTTGAATTTCCTTAAATTTATTGCTACAATACCAATTGTAGTCTGTGATGACCAATAAAATGTGAATGAATTTAAAGGAGGCCACACGAAATGGCAAAGGCTAAATTTGAAAGAACGAAGCCCCATATTAACATTGGTACAATCGGCCACGTTGACCACGGTAAGACAACTCTGACCGCTGCGATTACAAAGACCCTGGGCATGGAAGGCCAGGCCGAGTATGTCGCATACGATATGATCGATAAAGCTCCTGAAGAGAGAGAGCGTGGCATTACCATCAACACCGCACACGTTGAGTATGAGACCAAAAACCGTCACTATGCTCACGTTGACTGCCCGGGACATGCTGACTATGTTAAGAACATGATCACCGGTGCTGCTCAGATGGATGGCGCTATTCTGGTTGTTTCCGCGGCTGACGGCCCCATGCCTCAGACCCGTGAGCACATCCTCCTGTCCCGTCAGGTAGGTGTTCCTTATATCGTTGTTTTCATGAACAAAGCTGACCAGGTTGACGATCCTGAGCTGCTTGAGCTGGTTGAGATGGAGATCCG
>NZ_CBDTOK010000134.1:0-6534 GCF_965361945.1 Zongyangia sp.
CCTTCCGGTGGAGGATATCGCGCTGTGGTGTCAATCGCAACATAGTTGCGTGCAACGCGGGCGGCGAGTCGCCGCTCCCAAGTCGCGCTGTAGCATCGTTGGAGACAAAAACGCGTGCAACGCGGCAATGTCGCAAATATAACTTGGGGCGCGTCATCCCGCCCCGGTAGGGGCCCAGCTACCGCCGGGCGGGCAGTGCCCGCTCCCATGTCGCGCTGTAGCATCGTTGGAGACAAAAACGCGTGCAACGCGGCAATGTCACCAATAAAACCAAAGGCGCGTCATGCCCTCCGCAGGAGCGCGTCTTGCCGCCCGCTAGGGCTGGAAAAGGGCCGGTCCATATGGACCGGCCCTTTTCTTGGTTAAACTTTTCTATATGGCTTAGAATCTGTCGCGTTTGACATAGGAAGTATGAAGCACTTCGTGGGCTTTGTGGCTGCCGGGCTGGCCGAAGTACTCGTCATAGAGCACCTTGCAAACCGGGCTCTCGTGGGATTTGCGCAGAGGCAGGTTTTCATCCTCAGCATAGAGGGCTGCCGCACGCAGGCCCTTGAGATCCACATTGTTGCGGACAGAAGCCGGCTGGGTGGGCTGGCCGCCGCCGTTGACACAGCCGCCGGGGCAGGCCATGATCTCGATAAACTGATAATCCGCCTTGCCGTCCCGAACGCTTTCCAGCAGCTTTCTGGCGTTCTTGATGCCGGAGGCAACAGCCACCTTCACATCCATGCCGCCTACATTGTAGGAAGCCTCTTTGATGCCAGCGGTGCCGCGGACCTCGGTGAACTCCAGCTTCTGGAGCTCTTCGCCGGTGAGTTTCTCCACAGCGGTGCGCAGGGCAGCTTCCATAACGCCGCCGGTGGCTCCGAAGATGGCGCCGGCGCCGGTGGTGATGCCCAGAGGCGCGTCAAAGTCCTCGTCAGGCAGGTTGGCAAAATCCAGGCCCGCCCGCTGAATCATCCGGGCCAGCTCCCGGGTGGTCAGGGCAATATCTACATCGGGAACGCCTGCGGCGCTCTCGTTGTCACGGCCGGTTTCAAACTTCTTGGCGGTACAGGGCATGATGGAGACAACCACCAGGTCCTTGGGATCGATGCCCATCTTCTCTGCATACCAGGTCTTGGCCACAGCGCCGAACATCTGCTGGGGAGATTTGCAGGAGGACAGGTTGGGGATGAACTCGGGGAAGTAATGCTCACAGTATTTGACCCAGCCGGGGGAGCAGGAGGTAATCATGGGGAGGGTTCCGCCGTTCTGGACCCGCTCGATGAGCTCGTTTGCCTCCTCGATGATGGTCAGGTCAGCGCCTACGTCGCAGTCAAAGACGCCGGCAAAGCCCAGCCGCCGGAGAGCGGCTACCATCTTGCCCTTGACGTTGGTGCCTACCGGCATGCCGAAGCTCTCGCCCAGGGTGACCCGGATGGAGGGAGCGGTATTGACAATGACCGTCTTGGAAGGATCAGCCAGGGCTTTCCAAACATCGGCGGTCTGGTCTTTTTCATACAAAGCGCCGGTGGGGCAGGCTACGATGCACTGTCCGCAGGAGATGCAGGCCACGTCGGCCAGCTTGTTCTCAAAGGCGCATCCGATATGGGTCTTGAATCCCCGCTCGTTGGGGCCGATGACCGCGATATCCTGCAGGTTGGCGCAGGCGGCGGAGCAGCGGCGGCAGAGGACGCACTTGGAGTTGTCGCGCACCATATGGGCCGCGGAGTCATCGATGGGATAGACCTCGTTTTCGCCCATAAAGTAGTTTTCATCGCATCCGAACTCCTTGGAGAGACGCTGCAGCTCGCAGTCGCCGGAGCGGACGCAGGAAAGACATTTCTTATTGTGGGTGGAGAGGATCAGCTCCAAGGTCATCTTCCGGGACTCCAGGACCTTGGGGGTGTTGGTGAAGATCTCCATCCCCTCGTTGACCGGGTAGACACAGGAGGCCACCAGGCTTCTGGCGCCTTTGACCTCTACCATACAGATCCGGCAGGCGCCGATCTGGTTGATATCCTTCAGATAGCAAAGGGTGGGGATATGGATACCCGCATACCGTGCAGCCTCAAGAATGGTAGAGCCCTGGGGCACGGACAGGGGCATACCGTTGATTTTAATATTTACATTCTCCATGGGTTGGGTACACTCCTTTTCTTACTTCTTGACGATTGCACCGAAGCGGCATTTTTCCATACAAGCGCCGCACTTGACGCACTTCTGTTTGTCGATGGTATGTACTTTCTTGACCTCGCCGGAAATAGCGGACGCCGGGCAGATTCTGGAGCACAGAGTACAGCCTTTGCACTTGGCGGGATCGATCTCGTAGCTCAAGAGGGCCTTGCAGACGCCGGCCGGACATTTCTTGTCCACGATGTGGGAGACATACTCATCCCGGAAATAGTGGAGGGTGGAGAGCACCGGGTTGGGCGCTGTCTGGCCCAGGCCGCACAGGGCGTTTTCTTTGATGTAGTGGCACAGCTCTTCCAGTTTGTCCAGATCCTCCAGGGTAGCGTTGCCCTTGGTGATCTTATCCAGCATCTCTAAGAGCCGTTTGGTACCCACACGGCAGGGGGTACATTTGCCGCAGGACTCATCTACAGTAAACTCCAGGAAGAACTTGGCGATATCCACCATACAGGTGTCCTCGTCCATGACGATGAGGCCGCCGGAACCCATCATGGAGCCGATGGAGAGCAGGTTGTCGTAGTCGATGGGAATATCAATATGCTCAGCCGGGATACATCCGCCGGAAGGACCGCCGGTCTGGGCCGCTTTAAACTTCTTGCCGCCCGGGATACCGCCGCCGATCTCCTCGACGATCTCTCTGAGGGTGGTGCCCATGGGGACTTCCACCAGGCCGGTGTTGTTGATCTTGCCGCCCAGGGCGAAGACCTTGGTTCCCTTGGACTTCTCGGTGCCCATAGAGGCGAACCATTCGGGGCCGTTGAGGATGATCTGGGGAATGTTAGCGTAGGTTTCAACGTTGTTGAGGACGGTGGGCTTGCCGAACAGGCCCTTGACCGCCGGGAAGGGAGGACGGCATCTGGGCTCGCCGCGGTGGCCTTCAATGGAGGTCATCAGCGCGGTTTCCTCGCCGCAGACGAACGCGCCGGCGCCCAGACGAAGCTCCAGGTTGAAGTCAAAGCCGGTGTCAAAGATGTTCTTGCCCAAAAGCCCGTATTCTCTGGCCTGGTCAATGGCGATCTGCAGCCGCTTGACGGCGATGGGGTACTCGGCCCGGACATAGATGTAACCCTGGTTGGCGCCGATGGCATAGCCGGCGATGGCCATAGCCTCGATAACCGCATGGGGATCGCCTTCCAGAACGGAACGGTCCATGAACGCGCCGGGGTCGCCCTCGTCGGCGTTACAGCAGACGTATTTCTGCTCGTTGACCGAAGCTCTGGCAAAGGACCATTTCCGGCCGGTGGGGAAACCAGCGCCGCCCCGGCCTCTCAGGCCGGAGTCCAGGATGACCTGGATGACCTGCTCCGGGGTCATCTCGGTGAGGACCTTGCCCAGCGCCTGGTAGCCGTCCATGCCGATGTATTCGTCGATATTCTCGGGGTTGATGACACCGCAGTTGCGCAGGGCTACACGGTGCTGCTTTTTATAGAAATTGGTGTTGTTGAGGGATTCGATGGTGTCGTCGTCCTGGACCGTCTCCTGATAGAGCAGGCGTTTGACAATACGGCCCTTGAGCAGATGCTCGGTGACGATTTCGGGGATATCCTCGGGCTTGACCATGCTGTAGAAGGAGCCCTCGGGATAGACGATCATAATGGGACCTAAAGCGCACAGGCCGAAGCATCCCGTTTTGATGACCTTGACTTCATCTTTCAGACCGTTGCGCTCGATTTCCTTTTCCAGGGTCGCAACAATCTGCTCGGAGCCTGAGGAAGTACAGCCGGTACCGCCGCAGACCAGTACATGAGAACGAAACATTTGATTTCCTCCTTCTTCTTATGCCTTGGCGCTGGCGCCGATGGTGTACTCGGTAACCACATTGCCGTTGACCAGATGGTCGTTGACCACCCGGACCGCTTTCTCCGGGGTCATCTTTACATAGGTGACCTTTTCTTTGCCCGGCTCCATGATTTCCACCACAGGCTCGTACTGGCAGATGCCGATGCAGCCGGTCTGGGTGACCATGACATGGTGCAGGTTGCGCTTGGCAACCTCGTCGGTAAAGGCGGCCAGTACCGGACGGGCGCCGGCTGCGATGCCGCAGGTGGCCATGCCCACGACCACGCGGGTGGCCTGCTCGTCGGCGTCTTCTTTGCGCAGGCCGACGGTGTTCTGCATTCTATCTCTGATTGCTTTGAGCTCAGCTAAGCTTTTCATTCAGCTTCCTTCCTTTCGCCTTGGATCATTTGTGTTTGTTCGGCCAGATATTCGCCGATATAGGCGATGACCTCGGGGGTGTTCAGGGGGACCCCCTCCAATACTTCCCGGAAAACCCGGGTGTCCATCTCAAATTCCCGGTCATCGATCCGCCGGGCAAAGACAAAGTCGATGTCCGGGTTGCACTGGATCAGGGAGACCACGGTGGCGTTGATGTCCCCTAAAGGCAGGCAGTCGATGTGGTCTGTCACAAAGGCGGCGGTCACTGTGGTGCCCTCGCCCACCTTGGACTGGATGGAAAAGTCGCCGCCGGTCATCTTGGCCTGCATGGAGTAAAAGGGGATGCCCAGCCCCACCTTCCGGGTGGTGCGGGTGGTGTAGAAAGGGTCCATGACCCGGCGCACCGTCTCCTCATCCATGCCGCAGCCGTTGTCGGCAATGGTGATGACCATCCGGTGGGACGCCGTGTCCTCCTCCACCCCAATGCGGATGAGGGTGGCCTTGGCCACCACCGAATTCTGGGCGATGTCAAGTACGTTTAAGGACAATTCCTGCATGGCTTAGTCCTGATATTTTGCCAGGATGCCTTCGATTTCGTCCACAGACAGCCTGCCATAAACGTCGTCGTTGATGGTCATGACAGGAGCCAGGCCGCAGGCGCCGATGCACCGGCAGGCCTCCAGGGAGAACTTGCCGTCCGGGGTGCATTCTCCGCCTTTGATGCCGAGGCTGCGGCTGAGCTTGTCATAGATGTCGCCGGAACCCTTGACGTAGCAGGCGGTGCCAAGACATACAGAAATCTTGTACTGGCCCTTGGGATACAGGGAGAACTGGGAATAGAAGGTGACGACGCCGTAAACCTCCTCCAGGGGGATATCCAGGCCCAGGGAGATCATCTCCTGGACTTCCAAGGGAAGATAGCCGTAGATTTCCTGGGCCTGCTGGAGCACAGGCATCAGGGCGCCCGGCTGCTCTTTGTGGTCGGCGATGACCTGCATCAGCTGGGCTTCCTGCTCTTTTGTCCCCTTAAATGGAACAGACGTATTGCTTTTAGCCATATAAGTTTAACCTCCTTAGCGGATGTAGCCGGGTTTGTTAAAATCCTAACGATAAAGGGCCCAAACCCCTTAGGCAGACCCGGTGCATTATGAAAATTATATCATAGGGGTTCATAAAAATCCATATGGCGCCCCCACAAACTCCGGTCGAAATTCTATGGAAAATAGACAAAAACCAGGAAGATTTCCCCACAAATCCATGAAAGGTATACCTTTTTTGTGGTGTTTCCAAGGGCCGGCCGCCTTCGGTTTCCAGACCCTGGAAGAAGGGCGCCTATGAATGTTTACACGACCCCAGCGCAGAACAAAAAAAGGACGGCCAAAGCCGTCCTTTATTCATCATCGAGCAGAGCTTCATATCAATATCGGTGACAAAGGGCCGCCCCTTTCCGCCCGCTGGATGACATTTTTGTCGATATCCAGCCCCTCCAGCTGGGCCATTTTTGCAAAAGCATTCTGGGAGGGATGGCCTGGCAGCCGTTTCCGGTAGTATTTCACCTTTGTACCGCATAGGTTATGGGAAACCCTCCCGCCCTTTGTTTTTATACATGAAAGCCCTCTTTATCTGTCTTACAGTTTCCCCATATCCTTGAGCAGCTTCAGTTTCAGGATCATGATCTGGGTTTTGCCGTCCTCGATTTCGTTTGCCAGCACCATGTCCACCAGCTTTTGGAAGGGGATGGGCTCCACATCCAAAAACTCGTCCTCATCCAGGTGCTGATGGGTCTTGTGGAGGCCCCGCGCCAGGTACATATGGATGACCTCCTCGTCATAGGCGCAGGTAGGGAGCATCTTTCCCAGGGAGATGAACTCATCGGCCTGGTAGCCGGTTTCCTCCTCCAGCTCCCGCCTGCCGCAGTGGAGGGGATCCTCCCCGTAGTTGAGCTTCCCGGCGGGGATCTCCAGCAGCACCTTCTTCGGAGCGTAGCGGAACTGGCGCACCATGAGCAGGTCATCGCCTACAAAGGCAGCCACCGCCACGCCGCCGGGATGCTCCACCACCTCCCGGGTTACCTCCGACCCGTTCTGGAGCCGGGCCTTATCCCGGCGCAGGTTGACGACCTTTCCTTTATATATCATTTCACTGGAGATGGTTTCTTCATATAAATTTTTCATCATATTCCTCCTTGCGGCGAGTCGCCGC
>NZ_CBDTOK010000135.1:0-20265 GCF_965361945.1 Zongyangia sp.
GCCCGGAAGATTGCCAAGAGCGTGATTACCTC
The DNA here is from genome assembly GCF_965361945.1 of Zongyangia sp. Taxonomy (NCBI): domain Bacteria; kingdom Bacillati; phylum Bacillota; class Clostridia; order Eubacteriales; family Oscillospiraceae; genus Zongyangia; species Zongyangia sp. The sequence continues at coordinate 33 of NZ_CBDTOK010000135.1, forward strand.
CAGCCTGTTTAAGGCGGCCATGTTCGGGTCTGACGCCAACTGGGGCCGGGTGCTCTGCGCCATTGGTTACACCGACGCCAACTTCAATATTGATAAAACCCGGGTTACCCTGTCCTCCTGCGCTGGATCCATCCTGGTCTGCGAAAACGCCGCCGGGGTGGAGTTTTCCGAGGAGGAGGCCAAGGTCATCCTTTCCCAGAAAGAGATCACCATTCTCATCGAACTCTTTGACGGCGAGGAGGAGGCCACCGCCTATGGCTGTGACCTGACCTATGACTATGTCAAGATCAACGGGGACTACCGCACCTAACCGCCTTCCGGCGGTAAGCCAACCCAGCTAAGTTGGGCTGTGACGCGGCGGATAGGAGAATACATAAAAAAGTATGGAGACGAAAAAGATGAAGCTTTCCAATTCGGATAAGGCACATGTGCTGGTACAGGCCCTGCCCTATCTGCAAAAATACGACAATAAGGTGGTTGTCATCAAATACGGCGGCAACGCCATGATTGATGAGGAACTGAAACAGGCAGTGATGAGCGACATTGTCCTCCTCTCCCAGGTAGGAATCAAGGTGGTTCTGGTCCATGGAGGAGGTCCGGAGATCAGCGCCACCCTGAAAGCCATGGGCAAGGAGAGCAAATTTGTAGGAGGCCTGCGCTACACCGACGCCGAGACGGCGGATATTGTCCAGATGGTCCTGGCCGGCAAGGTCAACAAGAACCTAGTTTCCCTCATGGGGAAAGCAGGTGGAAAAGCCATTGGCCTTTGTGGGATTGACGGCGGTATGCTCACCGCCAAAAAGCATGAGGGGGATGTAGACCTAGGCTTTGTAGGGGATGTGGAGAAGGTCAACACCTCGACCATCTTGGATTGCCTGGATGCCGGATATACGCCGGTGATCGCCACGGTGGGATGCGATGAAGAGGGCCAGGTCTACAACATCAACGCGGATACCGCCGCGGCCCGTATCGCCTCTGAGCTGCATGCGGAAAACCTGATGCTCATGACCGACATCCGGGGCCTGCTCCGGGATAAGGAGGACGACGATACCCTGATCCCGGTGGTCCAGGTCAGCGAGGTGCCTTACCTGGTCAGCCAGGGGATTATCCAAGGCGGCATGATCCCGAAAGTCCAGTGCTGTGTGGAGGCTGTCCGCCGGGGGGTAAAGCGCACCTTTATCATCGATGGGCGCATCCCCCATTCCATCCTCATCGAGATGCTTTCCGACGAAGGCATTGGCACCATGTTTATCTAATTTGTATATTTTATAGTTTTATATACTTTAAGTAATAAACATTCCAGAAGATGCTGGGATAAAGGAGGTTTTCCCATTGAAGGGAGATACGGTCAAAGCTGCCGACAAGCAGTACCTTGCGCCGATCTACAACCGTTTTGACGCGGTGCTGGATCATGGCAAAGGCGCTACCTGCTATGATATGGACGGCAAGGAGTACATTGATTTTACCGCGGGCATCGGGGTCAATTCCCTGGGCTTTTGTGACGACGGATGGGTAAAGGCGGTGACAGAGCAGCTTTCCAAGCTCCAGCACACCTCCAACCTTTATTACACCCAGCCGGATGCCCAGGTAGGCCAGATCCTCTGCCAGCGTTCCGGCATGGAAAAGGTGTTCTTCGCCAATTCCGGCGCCGAAGCCAATGAGGGCGCCATCAAGGTGGCGAGAAAATACGGCGTAGACCACTACGAGGGCCGCCGCAACAAGATCATCACCCTGGTCAATTCCTTCCATGGCCGGACCATCACCACCCTGACCGCCACCGGCCAGGAGGGTTTCCACAAAAATTTCGGCCCCTTCCCCCAGGGGTTTGACTATGCCATTGCCGGGGATATGGAGGATCTGAAGAACAAAGCCGACGACGCCACCGTGGCGGTGATGGCGGAGATGATCCAAGGAGAAGGCGGCGTAGTCCCCCTGCAGGAAAGCTATGTCAAGGAGCTGGCCTCCTTCTGCAAAGAGCGGGATATCCTTCTGATTGTAGACGAGGTCCAGACCGGCATCGGCCGCACCGGAAAACTGTTCTCCTATGAATATTTCGGCATCCAGCCGGATATTGTGACCCTGGCCAAAGGCCTGGGCGGCGGATTGCCCATCGGCGCCGTGCTTTTGGGCGGCAAGGTGGCGGATACCCTTCATTACTCCGACCATGGCAGCACTTTCGGCGGCAATCCGGTGGCCTGCGCCGGCGCGGTAGAGATTCTAAAGCGGATAGACGAGGCGTTTTTGGACGAGGTGCGGCAGAAGGGCATCTACATCACCGACCGGGTGCGGAAAATGCCCTGTGTCACCGGCGTCACCGGCCGCGGCTTGATGCTGGGGGTCTCCCTGAAGGAGGGGCTTGCCTCGGGGCAGATTGTCAAGGAGGCCCTGGAAGCGGGGCTGATGCTGCTGACGGCCAAAGCCAAGGTGAGGATGCTTCCTCCCCTGACCATTTCCGATGAAGAGATCAACAAGGGCCTGGATATTCTGGAAAAGGTCCTTTCCGCTCATAATCAATGATAGAAAGGCAGGTTTGACCCATGAACCATCTGCTCAAGCTTCTGGATCTCAGCAAGGAAGAGATCACAGATCTCCTCAACCTGGCGGATCAGCTCAAGTATGAGACCAAACACGGCATCAAGAATATGCCGCTGAAGGGCATGACCCTGGGCATGATCTTCCAAAAAGCCTCCACCCGCACCCGCGTTTCCTTTGAAACCGGTATGTACCAGCTGGGCGGCCACGCCCTCATGCTCTCCTCCTCCGATCTGCAGATTGGCCGGGGCGAGCCGGTGCAGGATACAGCCCGGGTTCTCTCCCGATATCTGGATGCCATTATGATCCGCACCTTTGCCCAAAAAGAGGTGGAGGACCTGGCGAAATACGGCTCTATCCCCATCATCAACGGACTGACCGACTTCTGCCATCCCTGCCAGGTGCTGGCGGATCTGATGACCATCCGGGAGCACAAAAGCCTGCTGGAGGGGCTTCGCATGTGCTACATCGGGGATGGAAACAACATGGCCAACTCCCTCATCGTCGGCGGCCTGAAGATGGGGATGGAGGTGGCGGTAGCTACCCCCGCGGCCTACCGTCCCGACCCTGTTGTCCTTGATTTTGCCAAGGATTATGGAGATGCGTTTACCCTCACCGAGGATATCTTCACCGCCGCCCGGGACGCCGACGTCATCTTCACCGACGTTTGGGCCTCCATGGGCCAGGAGGGCGAAGCCGCGGAGCGCCGGAAGGTGTTTGAAGGCTATCAGGTCAACGAAAAGCTCCTGTCGGTGGCAAAGGCGGACTGCATGGTTCAGCACTGCCTGCCCGCCCATCGCGGGGAGGAAATCACCGAGGAAACCTTTGAAAAGCACGCGGATGAAATCTTTGACGAGGCGGAAAACCGTCTTCATGCCCAGAAAGCGGTGCTGGTCAAACTGCTGAAAAAATAAAAGAAAAATCCACGGGAGCCACAAAATCCCGTGGATTTTTTGCTTTTTATTGACAAGGGGATTTTCCCGGTCTATGCTAAAAGTAGAAATTTATGCCGCAACGCCTGTGGCCTGCGGCAGACATATCATCAAAAGGAGCGTGTTCATATGGATCAAAACGCCAGAGCCGTCATGGAAAAGCGCATGGCCATTGTCTGTTCTAACCTGGAGAAAAATAACATGCAGGCATTCTATGTCCCTTCGGGGGAAGAAGCCCTGCAGCTGGTGCAGTCCATGCTCCGGGAGGGGGAAACTGTCGCCACCGGCGGTTCCATGTCCCTCAAAGAGTGCGGGATTATCGATTTGCTCAAAAGCGGAAAATATACCTTCTTAGACCGGTCTGATCCAGACCTGAGCCCGGAGGAGAAGGAAGAAGTCACCCGCAAAGCCTTTTTTGCGGATACCTATCTCTGTTCTTCCAACGCCGTCACCGAGGCTGGAGAGCTTTATAATGTAGACGGCAACGCCAACCGGGTCTCCGCCCTGGCCTTTGGCCCCAAGTCGGTGATCCTGGTGGTGGGCTATAACAAGGTGGTCCATAACCTGGACGAGGCGGTCAACCGGGTAAAAACCATCGCATGTCCCGCCAACTGCCAGCGGATCCCCTGTGAGACCTACTGCCGGGAGAAGGGCCGCTGTATGAGCCTTGGCAAAGAGGATCCTTCCATGACCGACGGATGCCAGAGCCCGGCCAGGATCTGCTGTTCCTATCTGGTCCAGGCCTATCAGAAACAGAAAAACCGGATTAAGGTCATCCTGGTGGGAGAGGACTTGGGCTATTAATGCAAAGGCCGAGAAAAAACCGGGGAAGGAGTATTCCTTCCCCGGTTTTTTAGATGTCCAGGTCCAAAGGCGGATCCAGTTCTTCCGGTACATATTTGCCGTTTTTCTTCCGCTGGCGGACACACTCGGTTAAGAGATACTCGATCTGTCCGTTGACCGACCGGAAATCGTCGGCCGCCCAGGCGGCGATGGCGTCATAAAGCTTGGCAGAGAGGCGGAGCGGCACCTGCTTTTTCTGGTTGTCAGCCATGATTAATATAGGCTGCCGGAGTTGACCACCGGCTGGGCGTCATGGTTGCCGCAGAGGACCACCAACAGGTTGGAAACCATGGCGGCCTTCCGTTCTTCATCCAAGGTGATGGTGTTGTTTTCGCTCAGCCGCTCCAAAGCCATTTCCACCATCCCCACAGCGCCGTCTACAATCATCTTTCTCGCGTCAATGATGGCGGAGGCCTGCTGCCTCTGGAGCATGACCGCCGCGATTTCGGGAGCGTAGGCCAGATAGGTGATCCGCGCCTCGATGATTTCCAGGCCGGCGTCCCCTACCCGGGCCTGGATTTCGTCCCGGATCCGGGCGGCGACCACCTCGCTGGAACCCCGCAGGCTTCCCTCGTCTGCCATGCCGTCCCCGGTGGTGTCCACATTGGGAGCAACGTCATAGGGATAGATCCGCACCACGTTGCGCAGGGCGCTGTCGCACTGCAAAGAGAGATATTCCTTATAATTGTCCACGTTAAACACCGCTTTGGCGGTATCCACCACCCGCCACATGACGGCGATGCCAATTTCCACCGGATTGCCCAGGCAGTCGTTGATCTTCTGCCGGGAATTATTAAGGGTCATAACCTTTAGGGAGATTTTTTTGCTGGGTAGCTCCACAGAGGCAGAGGCGGTGGAAGCCACTACAATGGGCTTTTTCCCCCCTGCGTCCACATCGCCGCTCTGGCTGAGCTTGGTGGTGGCCGCCGGGTTAAAGCTGGAACAGAAGGGGTTGACAAAATAGAACCCGTCATTTTTCAAGGTGCCGATATACCTGCCGAACAGGGTCAGGACCAGTGCCTCCTGAGGTTTGAGGACCTTCAGCCCGCAGAAGGGGATCCAGCCCAGCGTCAGCCACACCAGGCTGATTACGAACAAAACCACAGCCCAGGGGGAGACAACTACCTCCGAAAGGCCGAAGGCGCTGAAGATTACCCCGCCGATGGCTGCTAAATATAAGAGCAAAAAGAGAAAGAGAAAGGCCATACCATTTTTCTTATTGTTGAGAACCTTTTCCTGCATTGTAAAATCCCTCCTAGATTTGATATCAAAATAATATCATCAAGATATAAAATTGTCAATGCCTTTTCAAAAAAATCACGGGCCGGAAATGATGTTTCCGGCCCGCTCTGTTGCTTCTTAATTTTATTATACGGTCAGCACCCCGTTATCCGATTCGATGAGGATCAGCACCTGTTCCTCCGCGCCGGTGGCGGAGTTGATATAGACCAGGACCTTCTGCCCTTCCCTGCCCTCGCAGAGAAATTCATAGCAATAGGCCTCATTCATGCCGCTGGTGGGGATGACTGCCATATTCTGGGACTGGACGGTAAGGGAGGGGCTGAGGATTTCCTTTGCCGTAGTATCTGTCAGCATGGGGGCGGAAAACTCCCGCTCCTGGTGGTTCATCAGATACCCTCTGGCGTCAAAAAAGACCACGCTGCCGGTATCCAGCGCCACCCCCACCTTGACCAGGTCGGGATAACAGGTGACGCCGTCCTGCTCATAGGCGAAATTCATGGTACAGATGCCGTTTGCCACCTCGTAATAGCTGTCCTTCATGGAGCCCATCCCCACCTTCTCCAGATATTCCCGGGCGATGGTGAAGGCGTTGTCCACCGACTTTTCTGGATCGCCTACGTCGCGGCTTACGCTCATATAGCAGAGATACCCGCCCTGCTTGGTGACGCCTACATTGATGTTTTCCCCAGAGAAGCAGTAGAGGGGCATTTTGGAGTTTTCATCCGGCGCGTCGGAAAGGGCCTCCGGATCCACCATGGCCGCTGCGGCCGCTTTTTTCAAGGCGGCGGCCCGGGTAACGGTGCTCTGCCCCTGGGTCATCACCGGAGTCCGGTCGGTGAGATGGTCGGAGAAGGGGCCGTCATAGATCAGTTTGGGATAGCTGGTAAAGCCCTCCTCCATCTCCTCAAAGCCGGAGCCTAGGGTGGCGACGCCGGGGTCGTCGGTATCCTCTTGGTCGGAGTAGTCGGCCAGCTCTCCCAGGGCGGTGCCGCTGGTGTTAATATAGTCGTCCAGGCTGAGAAGGTTATTGCCCAGGGTCTGGGCGTAGTCGATCATACTCTCGAAGCTCTCCCGTTCATCTAAACTGAGATCCTGCCCCTCCATGGACTTCTTGGAAAGGGCCATGGAAAAGTCACCGACCTGGGAGAGGAAGCGGTAGGTGTTTTCCAGATGAAGCTCCCCCACCGGCAGGCTGGAAAGACAGGATTTGGCGGAGGCCGCGTCCTTCCAGAGCTGGGCGGAGATCATGGAGATCTGGGCCGGCGTTCCCACATAAGTGCCCTTGAGGAGGGTGTTTTGAATGTTGCCCATCAGGCTGGTCAGCTCATCCAGGGATTTCCGGTAGCTGCTCTCCAGAGCGTTCTGATATTGTATGGCATGGTAATTGCCCCGAAAGGCGCTGATGCCCAGCACCAAAAACAGGGCGGTGAGATAGCTGATGATGCGGATCATGGTACGTTTTTTCATGAAAGACTTCCTTCCCGTCACGGATTTATCACTATATTTTCCTTTTTTATTACAAATATGTAAAATGAGGCGGGTTTGTTTGAACTTGGGGGGCATCTGGTGTATAATGTCTTTGTTTACGACACGCTTTTTTGGCAAAAAAGCGGGATAGGTGGGGATTATTTTTTTATGGAATGCTATCTGGACAATGGGGCGACAACGGCGGTATCCCCGTCAGCGGTGGCGGCGGCAAAGCGCGCTATGGAGGAAGTTTGGGGCAATCCCTCTTCCCTGCACCGGCGGGGGATCGACGCATTTTTGCTTTTGCAGCAGTGCCGGGAAACGGTTGCCGGCGTGCTGGGCTGCGACCGGGAGGAAGTGACCTTTACCTCCGGCGCCACCGAAAGCAATAACCTGGCCCTTTTCGGCGCCGCCCGGGCCAAAAAGCGGCGGGGCAACCGGATTGTCACCACCGCCTTTGAGCATTCCTCGGTGATCGCCGCGGCCGGGAAGCTGGAAACAGAGGGCTTTGAGGTGGTCTTTGTCCCGCCGGAGCCGGACGGCACCCTGCCGGCGGAAAAAATTGCCCAGGCCGTGGATGAAAACACCATCCTGGTCAGCACTATGCTGGTGAACAACGAACTGGGCACCGTGTTGGACATTCCCAAAATCGGACGGCTGATCCGCCGGAAGAATAAAGAGGTGCTCTTTCACTGCGATGGGGTCCAGGCGTTTTGCAAGATCCCCTTCAAAGTTTCCCGCTTGGGGGTGGACCTCATGTCGGTGAGCGCCCACAAGATCCACGGGCCCAAAGGGGTGGGCGCCCTTTATGTGAAAAAAGGGGTGCGGATCCAGCCCCTCCTCTACGGCGGCGCGCAGGAGAAGAAGCTGCGCCCCGGCACCGAAGGGGTGCCCATGATCGCCGCCTTCGCGGCGGCGGCTCAGGAATCGGCCCAAAAGATGCTCCCTTCCCAAGAGAAGGTGGCGGAGCTCAACCGGGTCCTGCGGGAGCGGCTTGCCGCCCTGGATGGGGTGGTGCTCAACTCTCCGGCAGACGCCTCGCCCTATATCCTCAACCTATCGGTTTTGGGAATCAGGTCTGAGATCATGCTCCATGCCCTGGAGGAGCAGGGCATCTATGTATCCTCCGGCTCGGCCTGTGCCAAGGGGGAGCCCAGCCATGTCCTCTCCGCCATGGGGATGGAACGGAGCCGGGCAGACAGCGCCCTGCGGATCAGCTTCACCTATGAAAGCACCATGGAAGAGGTGGAGATGCTGGTGGAAACGTTGACCTCCCTCATCCCCCGTTTCCGGCAGGGAAAGAAAGGAACTGTACACATATGAATGAAATCATCCTCCTCAAATACGGGGAGATTGCCCTGAAAGGGCTGAATAAATCGGTATTTGAATCCATGCTCATGAAGACCTGCCGCCGCAGGGTCCGGGATTTGGGCGAGTTTAAAATCTACAAATCCCAGTCCACCATGTACTGCGAGCCGGTGAGCCCCGACGCCGATATCGACGGCGCTTTCGACCGCCTCTCCAAGGTGTTCGGCTTTGCGGGGATTGCCCGGGCCGCGGTGGTGGAAAAGGATTTTTCCAAAATCCAGGAGACGGCGGCGGAGTATCTGGCCGACCAGCTGGAGGAAATCGAAACCTTTAAGGTGGAAGCCAAGCGCTCCGATAAGAGCTTTCCCATGAAGTCGCCGGAAATCTGCGCGGAACTGGGAGGCTATCTGCTGGAAAAGTTCCCCCATCTCCGGGTGGATGTCCACCATCCCGACCTGACGGTGACGGTGGAGGTCCGGGACTATGCGGCTTATGTCCGGGGGGAACAGCTGCCCGGCGCCGGCGGCATGCCCATTGGCTCGGCGGGCAAAGGAATGCTGCTGATCTCCGGCGGCATCGACTCCCCTGTGGCCGGCTATATGATGGCCCGCCGGGGGCTGGAGCTGACGGCCATCCACTTTGTCAGCCCTCCCTACACCAGCGATATGGCCCGGCACAAGGTGCTGGACCTGGTGAAAAAGATGTGTGCTTACTCGGGGAGAATCACCACCCTGGTGGTCCCCTTTACCCATATTCAAGAGGAAATCCGGGACAAATGCGCCGAGGAATACTTTACCGTCATTATGCGCCGGTATATGATGAAGATCGCCCAGATCGCGGCGGAACGCTACGGCTGCGAGGCCCTCATCACCGGGGAAAGCGTAGGTCAGGTGGCCAGTCAGACCATCCCGGCCATTGCCTGCACCGATGTGGCTACCCAGCTGCCGGTGCTGCGCCCCCTCATCGGCATGGATAAGGATGAGATCGTCACCATCGCCAGAAAGATCGACACCTTTGAGACCTCCATCCTTCCCTATGAGGATTGCTGTACTGTATTTACCCCCAAGCATCCCCGTACCCGTCCCAAGCTGGCCTCCATCCTCCACGAAGAAGAGGCGCTGGAGGAACAGGTTCTCATTGACGAGGCGGTAGCGGGGATGGAACAGATTACAATTAGCATATAATTGCATTTATATAACATTACGTATATCGAAGGAGGCGGAAGTTGATGACCGCATATCTCATCGGTGCCGGTGAGGAACAGCTGCTGGGCAGCCTGGCGGGAAGCCAGGCCAAAAACCTGCTCAAGGAGCTGGAAACCATCGGGATCCATGTGCAGGGACAGGCCAGCGCGGCGGGGAGCCAGCAGAAGCTGGTATCGCTGCTCACAACGGCCCTGCCCAAAAGCGACGTCATCATCATCACCGGGAAAATCGGCCCGGGTGAGGATGACTTTGCCCGGGAGATTGTCTGCCGGGGGCTGGGAATGCAGCTGGAGCTGGATTCCACCCAACTGCGGATCCTGGAGGACAAATGCGAACAGCGGGGCGCTATGATGCCCCCATCCTATAAGAAACTGGCTATGATTCCCAGAGGAGCTACGGTGTTCCCCAATACCATTGGAATGACGCCGGGTTTTGCCATGGTCAAAGGCCATCAAAGCGTCATTATGCTGCCCGGTACGCCGGGGGAATATCTGCCCATGCTCATCCATGAGGTTTTCCCCTTCCTGGCCAGAAGAAGCCAGGCCCAGGTGGCATCCAGGACCATCGCCCTGATGAACCTGGATGGGGAAGGCGCAGCCAAACAATTGGGGGAACTGGCCGCCCGTCAGAACCCAGCAGTCTGCGTCTATGAAAAAGAGGGGCAGCCCTTTATCCGGGTGACTGCTGCGGCCTCCACCATGGGGGAAGCCCAATCCATGGCGGTGCCGGTGGTAAAATCCATCGTTGCCAGATTGGAGCCTTATGTCTGCGGCATCGACGCGGCTTCCATGGAGGAAGCCTTTGTCAGACGCCTGCATAAAGAGCAGATGACGGTGGCCACCGCTGAGCTGGGCACCGGCGGCATGCTCAAACGCCGCCTTTCTGGAGTGGCAGGGGCCGCTGCCGTCTATGGTTTTGGCATTATGGCCAATTCCGACCGGGCCCGGCACCAGGTGCTGGGCATCCCGGAGAAGATACTGAAAAAATACGGCGAATACAGTCCCCAGGCCGCCGCGGCCATGGCCATTGGCGCCAGGGAAGCGGGCGAAGCCCATCTGGGACTGGCTGCCGTCTGTGCTGAAGGCGGCGGGGAAAGTCTGCCCGGCATGACCTATGTGGCGGTTTCCGATGGGGAAAACGTCTGGGTTAAGCAAACGAGCGCCGCCAACCATCGGAAAAACGCGCCTGTCATTAAAAGCGCCGCCGCTACAGCGGCCATGGCCTTGGGCCAGGAGTATCTGCTGGACGGTGAGGAGCTGAAGAAGACCGGTACCCCCGTGGCATCGGCCTTGGCCGGCAAGGTCCGGGTGCTGGAGCCGGGCAGTAAAGCTTCTTCCGCTCCCGGGGTGAAAAAGCCCTGGTATAAGCGGCTGGCTGCCACCTTCCTCCCGCAGAAAGGGGATACCATGAGAGATAAAATCCGTAAGATTATTTTGCTGCTGTCGGTCATTGTCTTCGCGGCGTCGGCCATCTATATCGGTAGCTACTTCTATGAATCCTATCACAATAAACAGCTCAATGAGAACCTGAGCCAGCTGCTGGGCACCGGTGAGGTCCCCGACGGCTATCCCGATGATTATTTGGCGGAGTTCGCGGCTCTCTATGAACAGAATCCGGATATTGCCGGATGGCTTTCCATTGACGGCACCATTGTGGACTACCCTGTGATGCAGACCGAGAAGGACGACGGGGAATACTACCTGCGCCGGGACTTTACCGGAGCCAGCAACCAGCACGGTGTTCCCTTTGTGGATGAGCGGGTGGATCAGAAGGCCCCCAGCACCAACACCATCATCTTCGGCCACAACATGAAGGACGGCCAGATGTTCGGAGAACTGATCAACTACCGGGATCTGGAATACTATAAGCAGCATCCTGTCATCAACTATGACTCGGTTTACCGGGAAGGACAGTATAAGATCATCTCCATCTTTGTCACCAACACCCTGCCGGAGCACGGACCAGTGTTTGATTACCACAACTTTATCAACGCCACCAGTGAGGAGAATATGGCCCAGTTCCTCAACCAGCTGAGCCTGCGCACCATTATCAACACCGGTGTGGATGTGAACACCAGCGATACCCTCCTGACCCTTTCCACCTGTACCTACGAGTTTAATGAGGCCCGTTTTGTGGTAGTAGCCCGCCGGGTCCGGGAGGGAGAGGATCCCACGGTGGATGTCTCCCAGGCGACAGTCAATCCCCAGCCTCTCTACCCCGACGTGTGGTATGAGCTCTACGGCGGCACCAAGCCAGAGGGCGCTGTGAATATGGTCATCGGCACCACCGAGGCGCCTCCCACCACCACCCTGCCGCAGACCACCCGCCCGCCGGAGCAGACCAATCCTCCTCAAACTACTACCACAACAACTACTACGACAACAACAACACCTCCTGAAACTACCACCACAACAACTACTACGACAACAACGACACCTCCTGAAACTACCACTACGACAACCACGCCGCCTCAGACGCCTCCCCCAGATACTTCGTCAGAGGAGACGGAGTCCCCGCCTGAATCAGAGGAACCGCCCACCATTGGGTAAAGGAAGCCCCGCTTATAAAAGCGGGGCTTCCTTTTATCTTTGCAAAATAGGAAGATTTTCTTCCTCCATCTATGATATAATAACAAGGAATCCAGAAAAGGGCGTCTCGGCGCAGAAGATGCCCCAATTCACCGTAAAAGGCGGGGATGAAATGCAGCGGCATAACGTAACAGTCATTGACTTTGGAAAGAGCAAGCCGCCGAAAAAGCGGCCCTGGGGAAAGATCATCCTCTTCTCCCTTTTGGGTTTGATTGTGGCGGCTATTGCTGCGGTCATCGCGGTTTTTTCTTTGCTTCCCAGTCTGACGTCGGATGAGATCAACCAATATGTAGCGCCCCCAAGCGGATCCCTGGCCTTTTCGGATGTACTGGGCCAGATCCCTCTGGAAGATGTAGAGTGGGAGAAAGGATCCCTCCTTCAGGAGGAACTTCCAGACGCCGCATTGACCGGTGTAGGGCTGTGGGGTTACAACAGCCTCCTTCGGGCCGGGGACCGGGTGATGGAGTTGGGAGAAGCGGTCTCTCATACCTCCTCTCCCCTGCTGGATAATCCCCAGGTGTGGAGCCGGCTGGAACTGGTGGCCTATAAGGAAAAGGTTTACCTGATCAAATATTTCCCCTCCTTTTATAACCGGGACAATGTGTCCTGCTATGAGGTGGTGGATGGCTGGGAGATGCTGGATGTCATTGAAAGCCTAGAGTAAAGAAAAAAGCGGAGGGGCCTCCACCGCTTTAATAAAAGAAAAAGGGACGCGGTTTTTTCCGCGTCCCTTTTTCGGTTGTGTATCTATTTCAGGATCGTAGCTTACTTGCAATCGCCATATTTGATAGCGGCCTGTGCTGCTGCCAGACGTGCGATTGGCACACGGAAGGGAGAGCAGGAGACATAGTTGAGTCCAGCCTTGTGGCAGAATTCCACAGAGGAAGGATCGCCGCCGTGCTCGCCGCAGATGCCCAGTTTGATGTCCGGACGGGTCTGACGGCCCAGTTTTGCAGCCATTTCTACCAGTTTGCCAACGCCCTTCTGGTCCAGTTTAGCGAAGGGATCAAACTCATAGATCTTCTTGTCATAGTAAGCGCCCAGGAACTTGCCTGCGTCGTCACGGCTGAAGCCGAAGGTCATCTGAGTCAGGTCGTTGGTGCCGAAGCTGAAGAACTCAGCCTCCTGTGCGATCTCGTCAGCGGTGAGAGCTGCGCGGGGGATCTCGATCATGGTACCAACTTTATAGGTCATCTTGACGCCGGCGTCAGCAATAACCTTGTCAGCGGTCTCGGTGACAACACCCTTGACATAAGCCAGCTCTTTGACTTCGCCAACCAGCGGGATCATGATCTCAGGAACGATGTTCCAATCCGGATGTTTCTTCATCACATTGATGGCAGCCTCGATAACAGCGCGGGTCTGCATCGCAGCGATCTCCGGATAGGTGACAGCCAGACGGCAGCCACGGTGACCCATCATGGGGTTGAACTCGTGGAGGGAAGCGATAACAGCTTTCAGAGCCTCTACGGTCATGTTCATCTCTTTGGCCAGAGCGACAATGTCTTCCTCAGCGGTGGGCAGGAACTCATGGAGAGGAGGATCCAGGAAGCGGATGGTAACAGGCATACCCTGCATTGCTTCATAGAGGCCCTCGAAGTCGCCGCGCTGCATGGGCAGCAGTTTCTCCAGTGCTTTCTCTCTCTGCTCCACGGTCTCGGAGACGATCATCTCACGCATAGCCGGGATTCTGTCGGGATCAAAGAACATGTGCTCGGTACGGCACAGGCCGATGCCCTGAGCGCCGAAGGAAGCAGCCTTCTGAGCGTCAGCAGGAGTATCAGCATTGGTGCGAACCTGCAGAGTTCTGTATTTGTCGGCCCAGCCCATGATCCGGCCAAAGTCACCGGAGATGGATGCGGGGACGGTGGGAAGAGCTTCGCCGTAAATGTTACCGGTGGAGCCATCCAGGGAGATATAATCGCCCTCATGATAGGTGCGGCCAGCCAGGGTGAAGCACTTGTTCTCTTCATCCATCTTGATATCGCCGCAGCCGGATACGCAGCAGGTACCCATACCACGTGCAACAACAGCTGCGTGGGAGGTCATACCACCACGAACGGTCAGGATACCCTGGGAGTAATGCATACCTTCGATATCCTCAGGAGAGGTCTCCAAACGGACCAGAATGACTTTCTCACCCTTCTTGGCCCACTCGGTAGCGTCCTCAGCGGTGAAGACGATCTTACCGCAGGCAGCACCCGGAGAAGCAGCCAGAGCGGTTGCAACGGGTTTTGCGTTCTTCAGAGCGGCAGCGTCAAACTGGGGATGAAGCAGTGCATCCAGGGATTTAGGATCGATCATAGCAACAGCTTCCTGCTCGGAAATCATGCCCTCGTCCACCAGGTCGCAGGCGATTTTCAGAGCGGCGGCAGCAGTTCTCTTACCATTTCTGGTCTGCAGCATATAGAGTTTCTTGTCCTCAATGGTGAACTCCATATCCTGCATGTCGCGGTAATGCTTCTCCAAGGTATCGCAGATCTTGACGAACTGCTCATAGCACTCGGGCATAACCTCTTTGAGCTGATCAATGGTCTGAGGAGTTCTAACGCCAGCAACCACGTCTTCGCCCTGGGCGTTCATGAGGAACTCACCGAAGAGTTTCTTTTCGCCGGTGGCCGGGTTACGGGTGAAGGCAACGCCTGTACCGGAATTGTCGCCGGTGTTGCCGAAGACCATCATCTGCACGTTAACAGCGGTACCCCAATCGGAGGGGATGTCGTTCATTCTTCTGTAGTAGATAGCGCGGGGGTTGTCCCAAGAACGGAAAACAGCCATCACAGCGCCCATGAGCTGCTCTTTCGGATCGGAGGGGAAATCCTTGCCGATCTTTGCTTTGTATTCCGCTTTGAACTGGCGAGCCAGCTCTTTCAGGTCGTCAGCGTCCAGCTCGGTATCCAGCTTAACGCCCTTTTTCTCCTTCATCTCGTCGATGAGCTTCTCAAAGTATGCCTTGCCCACTTCCATAACGACGTCGGAATACATCTGGATGAAGCGGCGATAGGAGTCATAAGCAAAACGGGGGTTGCCGGTTTTCTTGGCCATGACTTCTACGACTTCGTCGTTGAGACCCAGGTTGAGGATGGTGTCCATCATACCGGGCATGGAAGCTCTAGCGCCGGAACGAACGGAAACCAGGAGAGGATTCTCCATGTCGCCGAATTTTTTGCCAGCGATCTGCTCCAATTTGCCCAGGCACTCATAAATCTGCTCCTGGATGTCGTCGCCGATCTTCTTGCCGTCTTCATAATACCGGGTGCAAGCCTCGGTGGAGACGGTGAAGCCCTGGGGTACAGGCATGCCGAGATTGGTCATCTCAGCCAGGTTTGCACCTTTGCCGCCGAGGAGCTCACGCATTTTTCCGTTGCCCTCGGAGAACATGTACACGTACTTTTTGCTCACTGGTAATCTACCTCCTGAAATATTGATTGCCTCTGGTTTGGCAAAAACGGCGGAAACGCATACACAAAACGCTGCCCGCCGCATTTCACACTCCTGATGGGCCGCCTCCCACAGGGGAAACCACCCAAAGACGGTCCAAAAAACGGCATTCTCATGCCATTTTTCGGACCCAGGACAGGCTCAAGTATTAGTATAACAAATTCAATGGGAGTTTTCCATATTTTTGAGAAGATTTTTCTCAAATTTATTTGTTTTGTGGGAAATACCTGGTTTTCTGCTCAATTTCAAAGAAACCCTTGCAAATTGGCCGGAAAGTTGCCATAATATTTAATGTAAACAATTGCGCCCATCTGCCGGCTTTGGGAAAAGAAACTGGCAGAGAGCTTTAAAAAACATAGGATTAAAGATTAAGGGGAGGCGGATGGATTGAACGATGTTTGCGCCTTGGTCCTGGCCGCGGGGGATGGAAAGAGAATGAAGTCCAAATACCCCAAGGTCCTCTGCCGGGTGCTGGAGCAGCCCATGATCCAGTGGGTGCTTCGCAGCGTCAGGGACGCGGGAATTGAAAAAATCTGCGTCATCACCGGCAAAAACGGGGAGCTGGTTCGGGAAGCGGCTGAGGGCTGCTCCTTTGCGGAGCAGAAAGAACGGCTGGGCACCGGCCATGCAGCGGCTCAGGCTATGGAGTTTCTGCGGGAGACCCAGGGGGATGTCCTGGTGCTCTGCGGAGACGCTCCTTTTATTGATCAGGCCGCCATTCTGGGCGCCTATGATCTTCACACCAGGACGGAGGCCGCCGTCACCGTCGTCACTGCCCGGCTGGATTCCCCCACAGGATACGGAAGGATTGTCCGGGAGGGAGACGCTATCGCCGCTATTGTGGAGGAGGCTGACGCCGACGAGGCCACCCGGGCCATCACAGAAGTCAACTCCGGCGCTTATTGGTTTGACAGCGCCTTTTTACAGAAAGCCCTTTTGGAGCTGTCCCCGCAGAACAGCCAAGGGGAATATTATCTGACCGACACGGTGAAGATTGCCGTGCAGGAAGAGAAACGGGTCAGCGGATATCTTTCTCAGAATCCGGATGTGATTTTGGGAGCCAACGACCGCCAGGGATTGCACAGGCTGGGCGAAATTGCCCGGATGCGGGTCATCGAGAAGCACATGGCAAACGGGGTGGAGTTTGTCTCCACCGACGGGGTCCTCATTGCTCCGGACGTGCAGATCGGAGCGGATACCCGGATCCTGGCAGGGTGTATGCTGCTGGGAGACACGGTTATCGGGGAGGATTGCGTCATCGGCCCCATGTCCCGCATTGAGGACAGCACCATCGGGGATGGCTGTATCATCAACGCCTCCCAGATTTATCAGTCCCAGGTGGGCAAGGGTGTGAAGATGGGACCTTATGTCCACATCCGGCCCAATACAGTGATCTTTGACAAGGTAAAAATCGGCGATTTTGTGGAGATTAAGAACTCCAACATCGGCGAGGGGACCAAGGTGCCCCATCTGACCTACGTAGGGGATTCCGACGTGGGCCGGGGGGTCAACTTTGGCTGCGGCTGTGTCACCGTCAACTACGACGGCCGGGTCAAATCCCGCACCACCGTAGGGGATCAGGCCTTTATCGGCTGCAATACCAATCTCATCGCCCCGGTGCGGGTCGGGGACGGCGCCTATACGGCGGCCGGTTCCACCATCACCAAGGATGTGCCGGACGGAGCCATGGCCATCGGCCGCTCCCGTCAGGAAAATAAGCCCGGCTACGCCATCAAGAAGCTGAAAAAGTAGCCATTGTTTCGGACAGAAGTCCGGGGGACCACTCCCCGGCACTTTAGAGGATATTAAGAAGCATCGGTTGGAAGCAAAAATAAAAAAAGGGAGTCAAAACTATGAATCTTCACGGCAAGGATATCAAGATTTTCGCTGGTAACTCCAACAAGGACGTGGCGTACCGGATGGCTAAGGAATTGGGGCTTCCCGTAGGAAAGAGCGACGTTGTCACCTTCTCCGACGGGGAAATCTCCTGTTCTATTTTTGAGTCGGTCCGAGGCTCCGACGTGTTTGTGGTGCAGTCCACCTGCCAGCCCGTCAACGATCACCTCATGGAACTTCTCATCATGATCGACGCCTTCAAACGGGCCTCCGCCGGCCGGATCACCGCGGTCATCCCCTATTTCGGCTATGCCCGCCAGGACCGGAAGGCCAAGGCCAGAGACCCCATCTCCGCCAAGCTCTGCGCGGACCTGATCACCACCGCCGGCGCGGACCGTGTTCTGACCATGGACCTGCACGCGCCCCAGATCCAGGGCTTTTTCGACATCCCGGTGGATCACCTGCTGGGCGTGCCCATCCTGGTGCCCCATTTTATCGAGAAATTTAAAGACTGCAAGGACGACATTGTGGTAGTTTCCCCGGATCTCGGCTCTGTGACCCGGGCGAGAAAGTTTGCCGAGCGGATGGATACTCCCTTGGCCATTGTCGACAAGCGCCGGCCCAAAGCCAATGTCAGCGAGGTCATGAATATCATCGGCGACGTGAAGGATAAAACCGTCATCCTGGTCGACGATATGATCGATACCGCCGGAACGCTGTGCAACGGCGCCAACGCCATTGTGGAAAAGGGCGGCGCCAAAGAAGTTTATGCCTGCGCCACCCACGGCGTCCTGTCGGGACCGGCCATTGAGCGGATTGAGAAGTCCGCCATCAAGGAGCTGGTGCTTCTGGACACCATCCCCTTGGGCGACAAAAAGTGCAGCAAGATTCAGATGATCCCGGTGGCTCCCGTCTTTGCCGAGGCCATTGAGCGCATCTATGAGGATAAGCCGGTTTCTCCTCTGTTTGTCTAATTTTCCCTATGAGGGATACCGCCGTGACACCGGTTCTACATAACCGTGGAGAGCGCGGACAGCCTAGAGACTGCCATAAAAATAGAGCCAGGTTTTTCCTGGCAAGGAAGAGAAAAAACCAGCGGGGTAGCGAGCTATCCCGCTGTGTTTGACGTGGGGCAAAAACGGAGATTTTGCCGTGATTTTCCCCCAAAAGACGAAAAAAGAGAGGAAAACACAGATGGAAAACATGCTGGACCGGCTCTTTGACCGGATAAGACAAAAGAATCCACCAGTTCCCGCCGGCCCGGTGGAATATATTATTGTGGGGCTGGGCAATCCCGGCGCCAAATATGACGGTACCCGCCACAATACCGGCTTTATGGCCCTTGACCGGATTGCGGAGCAGTATCACTGCAAAATCGACCGGCTCAAATTCAAGGGGCTGTGCTGCGAGACGGTGATCTCGGGGAAAAAGGTGCTTCTTTTAAAGCCCTCCACCTTTATGAACCTGTCCGGTCAGTCGGTGACCGAAGCCGCCGCCTTTTATAAGGTGCCCATGGACCGGGTCGTCGTCCTCTTTGACGACATCTCTCTGGAGCCCGGGGCTATCAGGGTGCGGCGGAAGGGCACCGATGGGGGCCACAACGGCATTAAAAATATCATTTATCTCTCCGGCCACGACGATTTCCCCCGGGTGAAGATTGGGGTGGGGAAAAAGCCCCATCCGGATTACGACCTGGCCGACTGGGTTCTCTCCGGCTTTAAAAAGGAGGAAGTGGAACCCATGAAAAACGCTTTCATCCTGGCCCAGGGGGCGGTGGAGCAGATTGTGGCCGGCAACATCGATAAGGCCATGAATCTCTACAACGGCACCGGCCGGCAGAAGGCCCAGGAAAAACGGGCCGCCCGGGAAAACAAAGCCCCGGCGGTTTCCCATCCATCCCAGCCGGCAGAGAATGCCGCTCAAGAAAATCCCGGCGAAAGCAAGGCCTAGCCTGCCGCCGGAAAGACGACACAGGAGGAGACCATGAAACATTTCGCCCAGCTGCTCACCGCCCTGGAGGAATACCGCCAGTACATCGAGGGGGTGGAAAAATCCCAGTTCCCGGTGGTGCTCACCGGACTTTCCGGGGTGCACAAGGCCCTGATGATCTATGCCTCCTGCGTCAATCTGGATGTCCCTGCCCTGGTCCTCTGCCCGGATGAGGCGGCGGCCACCCGGCTGTGCGAGGACGTGAACGCCCTGTTTGAGGATAACAGGGCCCTTGTCTACCCCGCCCGGGATTTTACCTACCGGGACGCGGACAGTGTCTCCCACGAGTATGAGCAGGCCCGGCTTTCGGTGCTGGGGAAGCTGCTCAAAGGGGAAACAACCCTGGTCTTCTGTTCGGTGGAAGGGCTCAGCCAATTGACCATCCCGCCCCAGCGGTACCGGGAGCTTGCCTTTGACATCGCTTCCGGGGAGGAATACCGGCTGCCGGAGCTTATAGAGCGGCTCATTGGCGCAGGCTATGTCCGGGCCGATCAGGTAGACGGCATGTGCCAGTTCTCCCTGCGGGGCGGCATTCTGGATATCTATCCCCCTGACAGCCCCTACCCGGTCCGGGTGGAGTTTTGGGGGGATGAGGTGGATACCCTCTCCTATTTTGATGTGCTGACCCAGCGGCGGCTGGACCCGGTGGAGCGGGTGAGCATCTCCCCGGCCCGGGAGGTCCTCTTCTCCTCCTCTGAGGAGCTGATAGAAAAGCTGGAAAAACTGCGGGAACTGCAGCGGGGCAAGGCCGGGAAAGGGGCCAAGGAGAACATCGACCGGGACATCCAGCGGCTGCGGGATCATCTCAGCTTTGCGAGCTTTGACCGGTTCCTGCCGCTGGCCTATGGAC
>NZ_CBDTOK010000136.1:0-7303 GCF_965361945.1 Zongyangia sp.
CATAAAGCGACAAAAATAGTTAGAAAAAAGTTCTGGGGTCGCTTGGTAAGGATGAGGTCCCCAGTTCAAATCTGGGTAGCAGCTCCAAAAAGCCTTGAAAACCTTGGGTTTTCAAGGCTTTTTTGTTGCAATTTTTGATTTTTGGATGTGGGTCAAAGTGTGGTGCAGATGGTTGACCCACACTGTGACCCATACGCGGAAAGGGTTAAAGAGTGCCGGACAGGAAGGTTGTGCTTCCCGCCCGGCGTTTTTTCTCTGCGTTACATGACCTGTGCCATGAAGCTGCCCATCGTTTGAGCGACTTCATTCTGCTTTTGCCGCGTGGCGTGGGTGTAGGTGCGGAGAGTGAACCCGGCATCATAGTGACCCCGCATGGAGGATACCGTTGTTTTGCGACGCAGATTTTGAGGGGGGGTATCTCTGCCGCCCTACCCAGCCCTCCTCGGGGCTATATGGCGGCTCACAGGGGCAACGACGGGGAAATTGCGGGAGCTGCCTTTTTCTTTGTATTACATGTTAAAAGCTGAAAAGCAAGGAAACGTGCTTGAGGTGCTTTCGGATTCTTTTTTCTGTTCTTCGGTTTTGGTGAAAAGAGTGGGCGTAAGCTTCTGCCCGAAAAAAGCATTTGCACGCCGCTCGGGGCAAACCGAATGCAATGCTTTTTTCATTTTCAGAAAAAATTTTAAACCTTGAAACAATTTTGATTGCTCAATGATATTATGAGTGAAAAGCTTTTCAGGGAGAATAAACTATGTTGAATGATAAACAATTTACCCGGCTTGCAAAATTGTATATGGATACGGTATTTCGATTGGCGTTCAACTACACAAAAAGCCGATCCGAAGCAGATGACATAACGCAGGATGTTCTCATTAAGCTCTATCACACAGATAAAGCCTTTGACAGTGAGGAGCATATTAAGCATTGGCTGATTCGTGTTACCATTAACGAATGTAAAAAAACATTTTTATCGCCGTGGAAACGAACTGAGCCGATTGAGGATTATGCTTCGACACTCTCTTTTATATCCCCGGAGCATAGTGAGCTGTTCTATGCGGTGATGGACCTGCCTCAAAAGTATCGTGTTCCAATCTTTTTGCACTACTATGAGGATTACTCTTGCCAGGAAATTTCCGAGTTTTTAAAGATGCCCAATGCAACTGTCCGCACCAGATTAAGACGTGGACGGGAAATCCTTAAATCCAATCTTCAGGAGGCAGGCAGCCATGTTTGACAAAAAACTCTATCAGGAAACCTTTTCTTCCCTTCATGCCTCCGAAGATGTACTTGTGGAGGTAATGAATATGACACACAAGACCAGAAAACATGCCAAATTGTCCAGAACCATTGCCCTGGCCGCAGCAGTTGCTGTTTTGTGCGGCGTTGTCACAGCCGCTGCAGTAGGCTTTCTCCGGTATGAAAACCCGACATCGATGATCCATGCGCTGTTCGGCGAGAATGTAAGCTCCGGAAATGGTATCGTAGAGTATGATGAGGATGGCCGGCTGATGACAAACCTTCCCGCCTGGGAGCGGGTGCCGGTGGATGAAACCCTGGCCCAGGAATTGATCGCACCGTACATTTTTGCCGTAGGGGAAAGCGCTGTATGCGGCGACTACACGTTAAGTGTGGAAGCGCTCCTGTATGACGCCGCAACGCGGGCAGGGATGCTCTATTACACAGTGGAAAACAGCAATGGGGTCAGCGGTTATGAAGTATTCCCCGATGGGGAGCTGTGGTGGCCTGCGGAGGCCCCTGTTTTTACAAGAGTGCAATGTTCCAGCCGCGCTTATCTGGATACGGCTATGAGCAGTGAAACGAAATTATACATCTGCACATATTTCATTACCGCCCCGGCTGAGAAAAATGTCTGTGTTGGTATTGGCTCAGGCGAAGATCGAAGTAAGGTAAATGACATTTCCTTGGAATTGCCCGGCGACGTAGGTATCGCAGGTGTTGAACTGGCCAGCGGCGCGATCCGCCTCTCTCCCGTAAGCATTCAAATGGATCTGGTGCCCCTTGGGATCAATGATGATTTGATAGACAGCATCACGCTGTATTATACGGACGGCTCTGAATATGTGGTGGAGAACGAGGCCGACTTTGTTTCGAACCACACCTACGCGGTGATTGACCAGGAAGGTGTCACCATCACCTATACCTTTAACCGGATCGTGGATACAGACAGCATTGCGTCCGTAGAAATCAATGGTGTGATGTATGAGTGAAGTCCTGTTGAAAGGAAAGCCCCCTGGAAACTTTGGTTTTCAGGGGACTTTTTTATACTTTTTTATAGTTTTTAAATTGGGATGAAAATCAAGCGGATGCGAGGGGCTTCCAGCCGTCGTGCTGCATTTTGCGGCTGCAGCACAGCCGGGTTGCAGCTCAAAATCTTCTCTTGACGAGCTTAAGGTTCTGTGTTATGTTCATCCTACAAAAACTGGTTAAAATGTAATAGAATGTTCTAAATTTGTTGTAAATTGCGCAGAATTTGTACTTGCAAATAAGGCGGAGGGCAACGATGCTGCGAATTGCCATATGTGACGACGAAGAAAAGCAACTCAACGAGGTAGGCGCGCTGCTGGAGACCTACCTTCAGCTCCATCCCCATCTGAACGGACAATTGGAGTTGTTTCAGAGTGCCAGTGCACTGTTGGCTCGGGCGGAGGCCGTCGGCGGGTTTGACCTCTATATTCTCGATATTCTCATGCCGGGGCTCAGCGGCATTGATGCCGGCCGGGAACTGCGGCAGATGGGTGACGGGGGCGAGATTGTCTATCTGACATGTTCCAATGATTTTGCCGCCGACAGCTATGATGTCCGGGCCTTTTTTTACCTTCTTAAACCGGTAGAAGACAATAAACTCTTTCAGGTGCTGGACGGAGCGATGGAGAAACTGGACCGGCGGCGGAGTAGCGCTGTTGTGGTAAGCACCGGGGACGGTTCCCGGCGTATTCTGCTGGAGCGTATTCGATATGTAGAGCGGATAGGGCGCTGCGTACGCTATTACTGCACCGACGGCACGGTGGACTCCCAAAGCATTCGGATCTCCTTTCGGGAGATGACCGCGCCTCTGCTGGCGGACCGGCGTTTTTGCCTGTGCGGGGCCAGCTTTGTGCTGAATTTTCAGCATGTGACGGGGGTAAACGGTCAGGTTGCCCAGCTGGACAACGGGCAGACTGTAGCGCTGCCCCGGGCGTCGGCAGCGGACTTCAAAAAGGCCTGGGGCAGCTATTGGCTGGGGAAGGAGCATTTACAATGACAAATGAAATGTTTCTGCTCTTCCGCACCCTTTTCATCACACTGATGACGGTGGGAATGATGGCCAGCCTGACTGACTTTCGCTTTGGACGCAGAAAGCTGCTGCTGGTTTTGGCGATCTATAGCATTTGGGTGTCCTGCTCCAGCTTAGTTTTGCTGCGGTTTGGCGGGGAACTGTTGCTGCTCCGCCTTTTTTATTTCACGATTTCTGTTCCAGCCATCCTGCTCACCTACTGGGCTGCCAACGACACCCCCGCCCAGGCAG
Source organism: Zongyangia sp. (assembly GCF_965361945.1). Lineage (NCBI taxonomy): Bacteria > Bacillati > Bacillota > Clostridia > Eubacteriales > Oscillospiraceae > Zongyangia > Zongyangia sp. Next base: position 3,527 of record NZ_CBDTOK010000136.1, read on the forward strand.
TGTTCAACTACACGACGCAGATCATGGTGTCTGCACTGTCGGCCTCTATGATCCGCTGGCTGACGGAGTCCCTTGGCCTCTCAGGGACGGTGAATCTCCTGTTGATGTGCGCGTTTTATTTGACGGCGATCTATCTGGAATGGCGCTTCCTGCGCAAGCCGTTCCGCATGCTGATCCAGGTGATGCCTGCCCGCTGGGGGGTGCTCACCATTATCCCCTGTGTGTTTTGTGGATATCTCATTCTCGTGGCTGCCTGGCCGGGCAGTTATCTGGAAAATCAAGCGCAGCGCATCTATGTCTACGCCGCTGTCGTCCCTCTGGCCTTTGTGTATATTGCGGTATTTAAAAGCCTGGTGGCGCAGTACCGCATCCAGATGGAGCGGCAGAGCGCCGCGCTGCTGACGGTGCAGATTTCAGCGCTGAAAGAGAAAGTACATAGGGTAAAAGAAGTGGAGGAGAGCATCCGAATCCAGCGCCACGACCTGCGTCATCAGCTCCAAGCCGTGACGGAGCTGGTAGTTCGGGGCGACCGGGAGGCGGCGCTGGAGTTTCTGGATACCGCTCAAAAGAGGCTGGACGAGCAAAAGGAGATCCGCTGGTGCCGTCCGCCGGTGCTGGACGCGGTGTTTTCCTCTTACTTTGACCAGGCTCAGCGACAGGGTATCCGGGTGGAGGCAAAAATCGCCCTGCCTGACAAGCTGCCGGTGGATGAGAGCGAATTAGCCATTGTCCTGGCCAACGCGCTGGAAAATGCCATTCACGCCAATCTGGAGCTGCCTGTAGAGCAGCGGGAGATCCACTGCAAGATGGTCGGGGTACCTGGCATTATGCTGGAGATTTCCAATCCCTGCAGCGGAGTGGTTCCCTTTGACGACCAGGGACTTCCGGTGGCCCAAAGTGCGGGACACGGCCTTGGAGTGCAGTCTATTTCCGCGTTCTGCAAGAAAAACGACGCTGTCTGCCAATTTGACTTGACAGACAGCTGGTTCCGATTTAGATTGGTATTGTAATATGGAACATGAAAAAGGGGTTCCCGCAGACGAAATTTCTGCGGGAACCCCTTTTTCATGTAACAGCTATGGGACCGCGCCCAGCACGGCATTTAGAATGAACACAGCAGCCAGAAGATAAAGGGCCGGATCGATCAGATGGGCTCGCTTCCGGCATATCATGACCACTACATAGGAGACGACTCCCAGCATGACGCCGGTGGTGATGGAAAAGGTGAAGGGCATCCCCACAATCATCAGAAAACTGGGCAGGGAGATCTCCACGTGCTTCCAGGTGATCTGAGTAATGCCGCTCATCATGGACATACCTACCATAACCAGCGGGGCGGCCAGAGCGGCGCCGGTCACCACTCCGGCCAGCGGCGTAAAGGGCAGTATACACAGGAAGAGCAGACCGGCGACTACCGAGGACAGGCCGGTACGGGCTCCCTCCCGAATGCCGGTGGCGGATTCTGCCATGGCGGTTACATTGCTGACTCCCAGCAGCGCTCCGGCGCAGGTAGCAGCCCCGCAGCAGAGCATGGCCTCCCGCTGCCCGGGCAGGTCGCCGGTGGTATCCACCAGCTTGGCGTCCTCCGCCACGCCCAGAAGAGTGCCCAGGGCGTCAAAATACTGGGATACCAGCAGTGAGAGCAGGGCGGAAATCAGGGGAATAGGCCCCAATTTCACAAGAACAGTAAAGTCTAGCTTCAGTGCGGCCAGAGACAGCTCAGGAGCGGCTATGGGCGTTTGGGGCAGAATGGTGACCCCCATAGGAATCCCCAGCAGCACCGTCAACGCCATGCCCAGCATGAGGGCTCCGGGAACCTTTTTTATCACCAGAACCGCTGTGATAAAAATGCCCAGCAGCGCCAGCAGCGGCTCCGGCGCGGCCAGAGTCCCCATATCCACCAGGTTTCCGTCGGCGATAATCAGACCCGCGTTGATAAGCCCTGAGAGGGTGAGAAAGAGCCCAACCCCGGCGGACAGGGCAAACTTAAAGGGTCTGGGAAGAGCGTCGTTCAGCCGTCCCCGCAGAGGGCTGAGGGCGAGGACCAGAAACAGCACGCCGGAAAGCAGCACCAGCACCAGTGCCTGCTGCCAGGTGCAGCCGTACTGCTGGCAGAGCGTATAGGTAAACAAGGTGGGAAAGCCCAGGCCGGGGGCCAGGGCAAAGGGCAGATTGGATACCAGGCCGGACACAATGCTGCCCACGGCGGCGATCAGGCAGGTGGCCGTCATGACCTGACCAAAATTCATGCCCGCCCCGGAGAGCAGACCTGGAATGACCAGGATCAGGTACACCATGGAACAAAAGGTGGTGCATCCGCCCCGGATCTCTCCGGCCAGGGTGGCGCCACGCTGTGAGAGATGGAAGAATTGATCCAGTTGTTTCATCGCGTCTCGCCTCCTATATCGCGGAAAGGACGTACATAGCTATAAACAGGCAGGTCAGAATGTAAGTAACAGGGGGAATTTTTTTCCCCTTTCCGCTGACCAGGCTGATGGCCGTATAGGAGATGAAGCCCACTCCAATTCCGTCCGCCACCGACTAGGTAAAGGGGATCCTGATCATGGTGAGGAAGCAGGGCAGGGCGATCTCCACCCGGTGCCAATAGATGTTGGTGGCGTTATGGATCATCAGCATTCCAATGAGCACCAGGGCGGGGGAGGTAGCCGCACCCGGGATTATTCCCGCGATGGGGGCCAGCAGGATGGAGGCCAGGAACAGCAGCCCGGTGGCGGCGGTATACAGCCCGGTCCTGGCCCCGTCTGCCACACCGGTGGAGCCCTCCACCGGGATGCCAATGGGAGGCGCGCCCAGCAGCGGAGCGGCAGCAGTGGACAAAGCCACCGCCGTCATGCCCCGGCTGTACCGGCCCAGCCCTCCGTTCTTATCCAGGAGATTTCCCGCCCCGGCAATGCAGATGAGGGCGCCCAGGGTGTCAAAACACAGGCACATGGTAAAGGTGACCACGGCGGTAACCAGGGGCAGCACGCCCAGAGACAGCACCCCGCCGAAATCCGGGGACAGCAGCAGGGGGCGCAGGGAGGACAAAGAGAGGTTTATGGATTCCGGCGTCTGGGTCACCCCCAGGGGAAAGCCCAGCAGCGTGGTGACCACAATGCCGATGAGCATGGCGCCCTTTACCTTCCAGGCCATGAGCACACCGGTGATCAGCAGGCCCAGAATGGCCAGGAAGGTGGCAGGAGCGCCGATCTCTCCCAGCAGCAGCGACCCGTTCTCCGCCCGGACAATCCCGGAGTTTAAAAGGCCGATGAGGGCGATGAAAAGGCCCAGGCCGGCACTGATGGCGTTTTTCATGCTGGGCGGGATGCAGGAGATCATCTGGTCCCGCAGAGGGGTCAGGGTAATCAGCAGATAGGCCACTCCCGACAGACTTACTACCGCCAGCGCCTGGGCCCAGGTGTAGCCCATGGTGAGGCACAGGGTATAGGTAAAAAAGGCGTTGAGGCCTACACCCGGGGCCAGCATGAAGGGCAGGTTAAGCGCGGCGGAGAGAAAGCAGGCCAGGGCGGAGGACAGACAGGTGGCCAGCAGCACGCCGATATAGTCCATGCCCGTCTGGGACAGATAGCTGGGGGTGACAAACAGGATGTACGCCACTGAGAAAAAGGAGGTCAGCGCGCCCAGCAGCTCCCGGCGGACGGTGGTCCCTCGCTCCGTCAGATGAAACATTCGCTCTAGTATCCTCATAAGTTATCCTCCTCCGGTTTCCCCATACGCAGCACCACATCAGTCTGAGTAATGACAAGGGAGGAGCGC
>NZ_CBDTOK010000137.1:0-3231 GCF_965361945.1 Zongyangia sp.
TCTTATGATGTAGCACCGCAAATTTACAGCCGGCATGGCGACAACATCCGGCAGGTGAATCCTGATCATTCCTTTTCCGCATTGGGCATCGGTACAGAATCTGATAGCTTTATGTCCTCCATGATGAGTACCAATGTTTTTTATCAAATGCCGGAGAATACGGAGCTATTTCGCGAACAATATGATGTTAAGGCCGGGCGCTGGCCGCAACGGTATAATGAGTGTGTTGTGGTTCTTACCCCTAATGGTAGTATTAGCGATTTTATGCTGTATACACTGGGCCTGAGAGATCCTCTCGAGTTGGATGAAATGATCCAGGAGTTTCTTGCAAATGAAGCGGTGGACACACCTGACAATATGGGATCATACAACTATGAAGACTTCCTTGGCATCTCCTTTAAATTGGTAAACGCCTCCGATTACTATGAATACGACTCTACTTATGATGTGTGGACAGATAAATCCGACGATGACGCATATATGCAAAATCTGGTCAGCAATGGCGAAGACATTACAATTGTGGGCGTAGTGCAGCCCGCGGAGGACGCTTCGGCCGCTATGCTAAGCACCGGAATTGCCTATCCAGCTTCTTTGACGGAGTATGTGGTGGAACAGGCCGCTGACAGCCCTATTGTGCAGGAACAAATAGAAAATCCAGATGTCAATGTGCTCACGGGCAATCCTTTTGGCGAAGACAACAGCCAGAGCCCTTTTGATCTGGATTCTCTCTTCACTATTGATGAAGACGCTCTCCAGAATGCATTTGGATTTGATGCAGGTGCAATAGAGATCGATTGGTCAAGCCTTCTTAATATGGACGGCGGTTCCCTGAATCTGTCTGATCTAGTGGATCCGGATGAGTTCACCTTTGATTTTCCGGATTTGCCTGATCTGACACTGGAAGATCTGATGGGTGAATTGGATCTTTCTATCTCACCGGAAGGGATAAAGGAGCTCGCTGGCAATCTGTTAGCTGGATATAACGATTATGCTGTAGAGCATCCAGAGGCAGACTATTCCCGTCTCGATGAATATTTTATGGCTTATTTACAGACTCCGGAAGCACAACAGATTTTAGAAGAAGGCATCAAGCAGATCATCCAATCCGATTTAACGGTCACTGTGTCTCCCGAACAGCTCCAGGAGTTGGTGCAGAACATTATGTCCGGATTCCAGGAGTATGCGGCCTCCAACGGGTGGACTGATCCGGATCGGTTCAGCGAATACCTGGCGTTATATCTGCAGACGCCGGAGGCACAGCAAATCATCGCAGAAGGTGCTGCAGATGTTTTACAGATAAGCGGCGAAATCACAATCTCTCCAGAGCAAATACAAGCGCTGATCAGCGGCATAATGAGCGGCTATCAGGAATATGCCATCGCCAATCAGCTTCCTGATCCGAGTAAAATGGGCGAGCATTTTTCCGCTTATTTACAGACACCCCAGGCCCAGCAGCAGATAGCCGCCGGCATCGCCGGGATCCTGGATACGGAAACATTACAGGCCCAACTCTCCAGTGTATTGGGCAATTATATGCAGACGATGATGTCTTCTTTTACCGAGGCGATCATGCAGGCGATGCAAAACCAAATCTCCTCTGTGATAGAGCAACTCATGGGTCAAATAGCAACCAATATGGAAAGCGGAATGCAGCAGGCCATGGAACAATTGGGAAATAACCTGGGGCAAGCTTTCCAAATCGACTCAGACACCTTTCATTCTGCCATCCAGATGAATATGAGTGAAGAGGAACTTACCGAACTGCTCCGTTCCCTTATGTCCAGCGAAGATGCGTCCTATGAGAACAATTTGACAAACTTTGGATATGCTGACCTAAAGGATCCAAATCAAATTTCTATTTATCCGTATGATTTTTCTAGTAAAACGGCTATCACCGAAATTCTTGACGATTACAACAGCCGTATGGAAGCGCAAGGCGACGAAAGTAAGATGATACGCTATACGGATATGGTGGGAACGCTGATGTCTTCTGTAACTGAAATTGTGGATACCATCAGCTATGTACTGGTTGCATTCGTAGCGATTTCTCTTGTTGTGTCCTCTATTATGATTGGCGTTATTACCTACATCAGTGTACTGGAGCGGAAAAAGGAAATCGGTATTCTCCGGGCCATTGGTGCCTCCAAACACAATGTTTCTCAGGTGTTCAATGCCGAAACCTTTATCATTGGGCTATGTGCTGGCATCATCGGCATTGGATTGACACTGCTCCTTTTAATTCCGGGAAATGCACTAATCCATTCTCTCGCAGGAACAACAGACATCAACGCTTCGCTCCCCGCTGTTTATGGCGTCATTTTGATTGGGCTCAGCGTGGTTTTGACATTGATCGGCGGTCTCATCCCCTCTAGGAAAGCGGCAAAGAGCGATCCTGTTACCGCCTTGCGCTCGGAGTGAGAAAAATATATCTATGTGGAGAATTAAGTAAGTAACTAGACACAATCAAATAAATGAAAAAAGCGCAGTATCGATCTGCGCTTTTTTGGTGATCTCCTTTTCCTCGAGATCAGCCTGCAAAACATTGCGATAACAAAACAATTTGAATGCCGTGTATTTTCTGTTATTATTCATGTGATCTTCAAATAACCATCACATAACCGCTTTACAATTTTATATATCATAAACCCAAAGGTAATGATCATTGCGGTTTTCAGAGCCCGAAAACCGTGGGACATAAAAACTAGAAAGGGGGAATCTGATTGGAAAACAGGCCGTGTTCATAAGCTTTACCCTTATGGCGCACGGCAAACAATAGCACAACTTTCAGAATTCCCATTTTCCGGGAATTATAATCCGACAGATGTCGGAGTCAAATGCATGTCAAAAACATACTCTGGCAAGATATTGAGAACCTGACGAAAGCACCTCAATGAAAAATATTGAGGTGCTTTCGTTTTTTAACAATGTGATTAAAAAATATTGAAGTATTAAATCTTATTTACTGCCAGCATGAGATTTCCGAGTTGTTTGATGAAAAGAGAAATACATTTCTTGTGATCACCAAAAGAAGATCGGCCTCCGCAATTGGAGGCCGATCTTCTTTTATACTGTATGAAAAATATGATAGATCTTTTAACTAGGGATTATTTTTTCTTGCGGGAGAGAACCACTACAGCGCCAGCACTCAGGGCCAGGACTGCCAGTGCTCCAGCGATCATGCTGTGATCTCCAGAAGACGGGTTCTCTTTGTCACTGTTGCCAGAACCGGAT
>NZ_CBDTOK010000138.1:0-4507 GCF_965361945.1 Zongyangia sp.
CAGTCCCGTCAGAGGATCCAACCGCGCCAGCTCCTGCAATTTGGCATTGATCTCCACAATTTGCTTTTGCTGCTTCAGCATGACCGCGGCGTGGTGGGCGTGGGCCAGAGAGACCGCCAAAGCCACCACAAAGGTGATAGTCAGGTTAAGCCGGTCGCCCGCTCCCAGCAATGGGGCCATAATGGCACGAAACAGGAAGTTATTTTTCCGTACCGATTCCTGCAAAAATTCCTGACGGATATAATCGGGAATCTTCAATCGGAAGAGCAATCTTTGGTTAAATAAGTTCTGAATTTTACGCATCATCAAAATATCCTCTTTGAGATAAAAAAGATACACACAAACGTGCCGTGCCGCTTTACCCAGTCTGTATATCCGGCCAGCAGCAGATTCCCACCTCCAACGCCACTGGTTGGGTCAGGTGAAAATCCGCATAGCGGCAAAACCAGCACTGGCTGCCCTCTATGGGCAGGTGCCCTTTTCTGGGGGTAAATGCCGGACAACTCTGCCGGGGCCACACGCTGCCGCCCGATTTGGGGGCAGGCAGGGGCCCCCGCCGTTCACAAGGTGCATGACAATCCTGCCGCATAGCCAGACCTCCTTTTTGCAGCCCCTCTTGACGGTTTTTTGCTTCCATGCTATTTTCATTTTATAAAGCGCTATGAAATTTTGAAGAGGTTGTTCAAAATCTGATATGATGTGTGTAAAATTTTTACTCTGTACTGGAAGCGAGGATGCCCATGCTGCGGATTGCCCTATGTGATGATGACGAAAAACAGCTGAATCAGGCAGCGGCGCTGCTGAATACCTATCTCCAGCCCCGCCCTCACCTTCACGGGCAAGTGGAAACCTTCAGCAGCGGCGGCGCACTGCTGGCGAGAGCGGAGAACGCAGGGGGCTTTGACCTTTATATATTGGACATCCTCATGCCGGAGCTGGATGGGATTAACACCGGACGGCGCCTGCGTGCGCTGGGTGATGGCGGTGAGATCATTTATCTTACCAGCGCCAACGACTTTGCCGCTGACAGCTATGATGTCCGGGCCTTTTCTTATCTGCTCAAGCCGGTGGAGCAAGGAAAGCTCTTCCAGGTTCTGGACCAGGCGGTGAAGAAACTGAAGCAGAGGCGGAGCAGCGCCATCGTGGTAACCACAGCAGACGGCCCCCGGCGCATCCTGCTGGAGTGCATCCGGTATGTGGAGTGGATGGGGCGCTGTATGCGCTATTACTGTACCGACAGCACAATAGATTCTCAAACCATTCGGGTCTCCTTTCGGGAAATGGCCGCGCCGCTGCTGGCTGACCGGCGGTTTTTTCTGTGCGGAGCCAGCTTCGTGCTGAATTTCCAGCACGTAGCCGGTGTGAACGGCCAGACGGCTCTGCTGGACAATGGTCAGACTGTGGCGCTGCCCCGGGCAGCGGCGCCAGAGTTCAAGAAAGCCTGGGGCAACTACTGGCTGGAGGAATATACCGCATGGTAGAGCTGTTTTCCATGGAGTACCTGACAGCCCTGGGCATGACTATGGTGCTGCTGTTTCTGGACAGCCGGTATTCCCGGCGGCGCACCATTTCAACAGTCTGCGGCGCCATAGTCCTGGTCATGGCGGCGGTTGCCGGCATATGTGGGGTAGCCGGAGTTGAAGTTACGCTTCATATCTATCCCCTGATTGCCCATGTCCCGTCACTGCTGCTCCTTCTCGCACTCAGCCGTTTTCGGGGGTGGCGGCTTGTGTTTCAGCTGCTCTCCGCAATCCTTTTCTGTACGCTGATCCAGCACGGAGCCGGGTTTTTCTACTACCTGTCGGGCGGCTATTTCTGGGTGCTGGTCTTGTCCTACGCCGTCCTTAGCGCCGGGGTTATCTGGTTTCTGGTCTGCTTTCTGCGGCCGCTGTTTCTCCAGACTCTGCTGGAGCTGCGCCGGGGCTGGTGGCTTATATGTCTGGTGATGGCCACGTACTATGTTATCATTGTCTATCTGATCCCTGGCTATGTAGGCTTCACACGGAGCAGCACCATCCTCAAGCCTTCCATTTCTCTGCTGATGATAGGGTTTTACTCCGTTTTGATGTTCCTCTTTTTCAGCATCCGAAAAGAGATGGAGACCCGGCACAGCGCACAGCTGTCCGCATTGCAGTTGTCTGCCCTGCGAAGCCGCATGGAGGCGGTGAAAGCAGCTGAGGACGCCCTGCGCACGCAGCGCCATGACCTGCGCCACCGGCTCCAGGCTGTTGCAGAACTGGTATCACGGGGAGACAGAGAGTCCGCGCTGGAGTTCCTGGATGCCGCCCGGAAGCGGCTGGATGATCGGAAGGAAATCCGCTGGTGCCGTCCGCCGGTGCTGGATGCCGTGTTTTCCTCCTACTTTGACCAGGCCAAGAATCAGGGCGTCCACGTGGAGGCAAAGATCTCCCTGCCCGACGCCCTTTCCGTGGACGAGGGAGAACTGTCCATTGTCCTTGCAAACGCCCTGGAAAATGCGCTCCATGCCAATCTGGAGCTGCCCCCGGAGCAGCGGGAGATCCGCTGCAAAATGGTAGGTATGCCCAGCGTCATGCTGGAAATATCCAATCCCTGTACCGGCAATATCTCCTTTGACAGCCACGGCCTGCCGGTGGCCCAAAGGGAGGGGCACGGTCTGGGCGTGCAATCCATCTCTGCGTTCTGCCGGAAAAATGGGGCTGTCTTCCAGTTTGACCTGACAGACGGATGGTTTCGATTGAGGCTGGTGCTGTAAGCTGACGAATATGCGCCGGATCCGGGGATTCCCGAATCCGGCGCATAGCGGAAGGTATTGCGTTATCGTCTGCAGGACGCGCCCCGAGGCAGGGGCTTATCCCTTCTTGTAGCCGCACTTGGGACACACGCCTTTTTCGTTCAGCGCGATGCCGCACAGCGGGCAGCGGTCAATCTGATTGTGGGTCTCAAACTCCGCCGAGGCCGCATTGACGCCGCTGGTAAAGGTGAGCTTGGCGATGTTCAGCTTGTCCTTGAGCAGATCGTAGACAATCTTAATCATGCCCTCCACCGTCATGGTCTCCTTAGTCACCACCAGACGGCACTCAGGATAGGCGGTGGCCAGTTCAGTCTGGAAGGCAGGGCCCTTCATCTGGTTCTGGGGGGCCCCATTTCGAATTCCCTGCTCCTCATAGACCTTCAATACGGCAGGCAGAAGGGGGTCATCCTCCCGCAGAATCAGCGCGTGATCAAAGTTTTTCAGAACCGCCCACGCCGTCTTCTGAATCTCATTGCAGGGGAAAACCATGTTGACGCCGGTGTTGATGCTGTCCTCTACTTCGATGGTCAAAACGCCGGTGTGTCCGTGGAGATACTGGGCTTCGCCCTTGAAGCCATAAAACCGGTGGGCATACTGCAGATCCAATGTGGTAATGCTTCTCATTTGTAGACCTCCTTCATGATAATATAGACGGAATGCTTCAAGACTTGCCTGTGCCGGAATCTACTATAAATTCTATCAGGTATCTGGGATTTCCTGTTGCCTTGAGCTTCTTGATGTGGGTCCACTATACCTGAAAGTCCGCCTTTCGTCTGTGACAAAATCACCTTAAATTATTATTTTTATAAATTATTTTGCTCCAGCCGCCTGGGTGGTCCATCACACTTTCCATTGCCTATGGATCTGACAGAATAAGCAGCGGCCCAACGGCTATCCCATCCGGTGGGGCATCTTGCCTGCCATCACATAACAAAACAAGGAGATACCAATGAATTTGATTATCGAGCACCTCTCCAAGGCCTTTGAGCAAAAAGAGGTTTTGAGGAATATTAATTTTACCTTCCAGAACGGAAAGATCTACGGTCTGCTAGGTCGCAATGGGGCCGGCAAAACCACGCTGTTCAACTGTCTCAACCGGGATCTCAAAGCCGACGGCGGCGCCTTCTTTCTGGAAGAGGGCGGTGTGCGCCGGGAGGTGACGGCGGAGGACATAGGCTATGTGCTCTCTACCCCCACCGTGCCCGAATTTCTTACCGGGCGGGAGTTTCTGAAGTTCTTTCTGGACATCAATGAAGCCTGTATCCAGAACCCTAAGTCCCTGGACGAGTATTTCGATAGGATGAGTATTGCGCCGGAAGACCGGGACAAGCTTCTGAAAGACTACTCACACGGCATGAAAAACAAGATGCAGATGCTCATCAACATCATCGTCCAGCCCAAAATTCTGCTGCTGGATGAGCCTCTGACCTCTCTGGACGTGGTGGTGGCGGAGGAGATGAAAGGACTGCTCCGCTCCCTGAAAGAGGGCAAGATCACCATCTTCTCCACCCACATTTTGGACCTGGCCCTGGATCTGTGCGACGAGATTGTGCTGCTCAGCCACGGCGAGCTGGAGGCGGTGGAGAAGTCCAACCTGGACAACGAGGAATTCAAAGAGAAAATTATCACAGCGCTGAAAGAGGAGGCCTATGCCAAGCAAAAGCAGTTTATCACCGACGCCGGTCACGAGCTCAAGACCCCTATGACCATCATCAGCGCCGACGCCGATCTGGC
>NZ_CBDTOK010000139.1:0-9304 GCF_965361945.1 Zongyangia sp.
GTGCCGTCGGCGTTCTGGTAGTTTTCCAGGATGGCGGCCACGGTGCGGCCTACTGCCACGCCGGAACCGTTGAGGGTGTGGACAAACTGGGGTTTTTCCTTGGGGCCGTTCCGGAAGCGGATGTTGGCCCGCCGTGCCTGGAAGTCCTCAAAGTTGGAGCAGCTGGAAATCTCGCAATACCGGTTATAAGAGGGCAGCCAAACCTCAATATCATAGGTCTCGGCGCTGGAGAAGCCCAGATCCCCGGAGCACAGCCGCACCACCCGGTAGGGCAGGCCCAGCTGCTGGAGGACATACTCGGCGTCGGCCGTCAGTTTTTCCAGCTCCGCATAGGATTCCTCGGGCTTTGTGAACTTAACCAGCTCCACCTTGTTAAACTGGTGCTGGCGGATCAGCCCTCTGGTATCCCGGCCGGCGCTGCCCGCCTCTGCCCGGAAGCAGGCGGAGTAGGCGCAGTATTTGATGGGGAGGCTGTCCCCGTCCAGAATCTCATCCCGGTGCATATTGGTCACCGGCACCTCTGCCGTAGGGATGAGGAAATAATCCATATTGGCCAGCTTAAAGGCGTCCTCCTCAAATTTGGGGAGCTGCCCGGTGCCGGTCATGGACGCCCGGTTGACCATGTAGGGCGGGAATACCTCGGTATAGCCCCGCTGGCTGTGGGTGTTCAGGTAAAAGTTGATGACAGCGCGCTCCAGCTTGGCGCCCCATCCCTTATAGAAATGGAAGCGGGCGCCTGTGACCTTAGCCGCCGTCTCCGGATCCAGGATCCCCAGATCGGCGCCGATGTCCCAGTGGGCCTTGGGCTCGAAATCAAACTTCCGAGGCTCTCCAAACCGGCGGAGCTCCTCGTTTTCGCTGTCGTCGACCCCCTGCTTTACCGCCTCATTGGGGATGTTGGGGATGCTCAGAAGGATATTCCTCTGTTTTTCCTCCAGCTGGGAGATCTCTCCCGCCAGGTTCTTCACCTTTTCAGCGATGAGCTTCATCTCCGCCATAATAGCGGTGGTGTCCCCTCCCTCCTTCTTGATGCGGGGGATCTCTTTGCTGGCCTTGTTCTGCTGGGCCTTGAGGTTGTCCGATTCGCTGGACAGCTGCCGCCGCCGCTCATCAATGGCTAAAATTTCATCTACCTGGGCGTCCATGTCCTTATTTCTCTTTCTCATGGCCGCCTTGACCTTGTCAGGTTCTGTCCTAATCAGCTTAATGTCTAACATAGCGATTAACTCCTTCTATCTTTCTGTGCCGGCCAGCCGGTTGGCAATGTCGGCAAGTTCTTCCTTACTGTAAAATTCCACCGTAATGGTGCCTCGGTCCTTTTCCTGATTCTTCACCTGGATGGCGATTTTCCGCCCCAGCTCCGCCGCCAGGGCCAGCTCGACCTCGTCGTAAAAGCTGTCCCGGGTGCCGGCCTTCTCCTTTTGGGGCCGCTCCCGTTTTCCCTGGGCCAGGCGTTCAATCTCCCGCACCGACACATTTCCCTTGGCCGCCTTCTTGGCAGTCTCGATCATGGTCTCCTCGTCGGGCAGGGCCAGGATGGCCCGGGCATGTCCGCTGGAAAGCTCCTTTTTCCGTACCAGGGCGATGACCTCCTGGGGCAGGTGCAGCAGCCGCAGGGCATTGGCCACCGCCGGTCTAGATCGTCCTACCCGCCTGGAAATCTCATCCTGGGTAAAATCATAGGTATCCATCAGGGTTTGATAGCCCAGCGCCTCCTCAATGGGGTTGAGATCCTCCCGCTGAAGGTTCTCAATGAGGCCGATTTCCATGGTCTCCCGGTCGCTGAGCTCCTTGATGATCACCGGCACCTCGCTCATTCCCGCCATCCGGGCCGCCCGCCAGCGCCGCTCCCCTGCTACCAGCTGGTAGGAGCCGTTGTCCAAGGGCCGCACCAGCAGGGGCTGGATCACCCCATGCTCTTTGATGGAATCCGCCAGGGAGGCCAAAGCCTCCTCGTCGAAGTCCTTTCGAGGCTGGGCCTTGTTGGGCTCAATCTCGCTGAGCCGCAGCCGGGTGGCGCTGTTCACATCCCCTGTGGCGTTGTCTGTGAATAGGGCCTCCAGCCCCTTGCCCAATCCGCCTTTTCTTCCTGCCATGTCTTCCCTCCTCCTACTGCCGATGCTGTTCCAGTATCTCTTTGGCCAGTTCTTCATAGGCCTTGGCTCCCTTGGAGCTCCGGTCAAAATAGGCCACCGGCTGGCCAAAGCTGGGAGCCTCCGACAGCCGCACATTCCGGGGAATGGCGGTGGCGTAAACCTTGTCGGCAAAATATTTCTTGACCTCCTGGACCACCTGGACCGTCAGGTTCAGCCGGGCGTCATACATGGTCAGGAGGACGCCTTCAATCTCAATCCGGGGATTATAGAGCCTTTTGACCTGGCGCACCGTGGCGATGAGCTGGCTGAGGCCCTCCAGGGCATAGTATTCGCACTGGATGGGAACCAGGATGCTGCCGCAGGCGGTAAGGCCGTTGAGGGTGATCAGCCCCAGGGAGGGAGGGCAGTCGATGAGGATGTAGTCGTACTGCTCCACCACCGGGGCAATGGCCCGTTTCAGCCGGGATTCCCGGTGATCCAGCTCCACCAGCTCAATCTCCGCCCCCGCAAGCTCAATGTTGGAGGGCAGGATGTCCACATTCTCATAGGGCGTCTTCCGGATCACATCCTTTACATCCGCCGCGGCGATGATGAGATCGTAGGTGGAGGATGGGATGTCCCGCTTGTTGACACCCAATCCGCTGGTGGCGTTGCCCTGGGGGTCAATGTCAATGAGGAGCACCCGTTTTCCCAGCTGTCCCAGGGCGGCGGACAGGTTCACCGCTGTGGTGGTCTTCCCCACCCCGCCCTTCTGATTGGTGATGGCAATAATTCTTCCCATGTTCCTGCATCCCTCCGGATCTTTTCCAATCTTCCGTATGTTGGATATTATAGCACACTTACCTCTATTTTTAAACCAATTTCCCTGTTTCACATGAAACATTTTTGTAAAGCCCCCTCCCTTGTCAGGATGTTTCACGTGAAACTTCCCCCAAAAAGGCAAGAAAAGGCGGGAGGGCTTTCGCCCTCCCGCCTTTTCCATCGGTTCAGGAAGTTTGTCAGCGGCCCCTTATGGTAAAGGCCGCATGGGGGAATCTATAGAAACCGGCGGACTGGTGCAGGCAATCCTCCGAATTTCTCAGGAATCAGTTGGGGTGCTGTTCTATGCGGGATATTTCCCCCGCTTCTGGGTAATCTTGGGGATCTTGATGGTGTATTCGATGTAATCCCCGTTTTCCATACTCACGGCGGTGGCGGGGATGCCGGAGGCTTTCATCTTCCCCAGGGCCTTGTTGATGGTGTTGAGGAAGAGGCGGATATCCTTGACCACCAGGATATTGCTATGAGCGGATTTGGGCTTGCGGGTCAAAAGGTCCTCGATATATTTTTCGGTCTGGGCCACATTCCAGTCATACTTGACAATGGACTGGGCAGTTTCCCGGATCAGCTCCTCCCCCTCCAGCTTGAGGAGGGCTCTGGCGTGGCGCTCGGTCAGGTGGTGTTCACTGAGGTAGCGCAGCACATGGTGGGGCAGCCGAAGGATCCGCAGCTTATTGGCCACGGTGGATTGGTTTTTCCCAAGCAGGCGGGCCACATCCTCCTGGGTGTAACTATACTGGGCCATCAGCCTTTTGATGGCCAGGGCCTCCTCCACAAAGTTCAGGTCGGCCCGCTGGATATTCTCCACCAGGGAGAGGATGGCGCTTTGGTTGTCATCCATCCGCAGCACAATGGCGGGGATGACGGTGAGTCCTGCCAGCTTGGAGGCCCGGAGCCGCCGCTCCCCTGCCACCAGCTCATAGTGGCCCTCCATCGCCCGGACGGTGATGGGCTGGAGCAGGCCGTTTTCCCGGATACTTGCCGCCAGGGAGGCCAGCTCCTCCTGGGAGAAATATTTCCGCGGCTGCATGGGGTTGGGCTGCACCTGCGCAATAGGAAGATTTCGGATTTGATTGAGATTTTCTGTTTGCTGTTTATTTCGTCCCATGATTTTCATTGCTGTCACATCCTTTATCCATATTCTACCATATGTTTACAAGGATTTCCAGTCTTTTCCAAAAATTTTTTCCAAAAATTTCCTACTCTTTTCGACACCAGCTACCGCTGGGCGGGCAGTGCCCGCAGCCAGATCGCGCTGCGGCGTCGTTTGTAACAAAAGCGCGAGAAACGCGGCAATGTCGCGGATAAAACCTAGAGCGCGTCATGCCGACCGCAGGTCCGCGCTGCGGCGCTGTCTAAAACAAAAACGCGGGCGACGCGGACTGTGGTTTTAGTTAGGCCGTGGGCGCGCCAGCTACCGCTGGGGGAGGTCACGGATAGGCGCAATGGGTAACTTAGTCGCGTGTATCGCGAACAGCGTCTTAAACAAAACCCAGGGCGCCACCTGCCGGTGGGGATATCGCGCTGTAGTGCCATTGGCAATAAAAACGCGTGTGCCGCGACGGTGTTACGCATAAAACCTGGAGTGCGTCATCCCGCCCCGGGAGGGGCCCACCTACCGGTGGGGGATGTCACGCTGCGGCGCTGTCTAAAACAAAAATGCGTGTGCCGCGGCAGTGTCTCAAACAGAACTCAGGGCGCGTCTTGCTCGCCGCAGGAGCGCGGGTGTCACGACAGCGTTGCAAACAAAACTCCGGGTGCGTCATGCCGACCGCAGGTCCGCATCTTCCCCGCCGGTAGGCGCAAAAAAGAGCCGCCCAAAAGGCGGCTCCAGTTAATCCAATGGCTTTTTTGCGATTTTCGCAGAGGGACGGGGATATTCTTTGGGGGTTGGCCTTTCCTTGGAGATGACCAAAAGGGTGCGCCCTTCCCCAATTTCCGGCAGCTCATAGTGGATCACCTGGCCTACCCGTCCGCCCATCAGCTTGACGGCCCGCTCCCCTTCCTCCAATTCCTGCTCAACCTCCGGGCCCTTCATGGCCAGGAAGCTGCCGCCGACCTTGACAAAGGGCAGGCAGTATTCCGACAGCTCCCTCAGATGGCTCACCGCCCGGGCTGTGGCAAAATCAAACCGCTCCCGCAGCTGAGGCCGCCTGCCCGCCTCCTCGGCCCGGGCATGGATGGTCTCCGCCTGGATCCCCAGCCTTTGGCAGAGCTGCTGTAAAAAGACTATCCGCTTGTTCAGACTGTCCAGCAGGGTCACCTGCAGATCCGGCCGGGCAATCTTCAGGGGCAGGGAGGGAAACCCTGCTCCCGTCCCCACGTCGATGAGCCGGGCTCCCTGGGCCATGGGCGCCTGAGCCAGCAGCTGCAGGCTGTCGGCAAAGTGTTTCCGGATGATTTCATCCGGGTCGGTAATAGCGGTCAAATTCACCTTTTCGTTGTATTCGACCAGGAACCGGGCGTACTCGTCCAGCTGATCCAGCTTTTCCTCTACTAATTCCAGCCCGATCATGGCCCCGTATTGCCGCATCTTTTCCTTGTTAATCATGGGTTTCCTCCTCTCCCCGGCCGTTTCTCTGGGACAGCCAGATCAGCAGCACCGATATATCCGCCGGGTTGACCCCTGAAATCCGGGAGGCCTGTCCCAGATTCAGCGGCCGGATCCTGTTTAGCTTCTCCTGGGCCTCCAGCCGCAGCCCGGCAATGGTTTTATAGTCCACATCCGGCGGCAGCTCCTTCCGCTCCAGCCGCCGCATCTGCTCCACCTGGGCCAGCTGCTTCTTGATGTAGCCCGCGTACTTGATCTCCACCTCCACCCGTTCCCGGACCGCCCTGTCAAGCTCCGGCCGGTCGGGATCAAAGGGAGCCAGGTCCTCATAGTGGATCTGGGGCCGGCGGATGAGATCCGCCAGCTTGGTGCCGGTGGAAAGGGGCGCCGTTTCATGTGAAACAAGCATGCGGTTGAGGCCGTCACTGGGGGGGACGGAGGTCTTCTCCAGCCGGGCTATCTCCGCATCAATCTGTTCCTCCTTCTGGAGGAACCGGGCGTATCTTTCCTCGGAGATGAGGCCGATCTCATGGCCCAAAGGGGTCAGGCGGGCATCGGCGTTATCCTGCCGGAGGATGAGCCGGTATTCGCTGCGGGAGGTCATCATCCGGTAAGGGTCCATACACCCCTTGGTGCACAGGTCGTCGATGAGGGTGCCGATATAAGAGGAGGCGCGATCCAGGATCACCGGCTCCTTGCCCTGGACGGCCCGGGCGGCGTTGATGCCGGCGATGAGGCCCTGGGCGGCGGCCTCCTCATAGCCGCTGGTGCCGTTAAACTGGCCGGCGCCGTAAAGGCCTCCCACCTTGATAAACTCCAGGGAGGGCAGCAGGTCCAGAGGGTTGCAGCAATCGTATTCAATGGCGTAGGCGTTGCGCATGATCTTCACATGCGCTAGTCCCCGGATGGTCCGGTACATGGCGATCTGCACATCCTCCGGCAGGGAGCTGGACATCCCCTGGAGGTACATCTCCCGGGTCTCGGCCCCCATGGGCTCGATAAAGAGCTGGTGCCGGGGTTTATCGGAAAACCGCATGACCTTATCCTCAATGCTGGGGCAGTACCGGGGGCCGATGCCCTCGATCATGCCGCCGTAGAGGGGGGAGCGGTGGATGTTGTCCCGGATGACCTGGTGGGTCCGCTCATTGGTATAGGCGATATAACAGACCTTTCTATTTTCCAA
Organism: Zongyangia sp.; assembly: GCF_965361945.1. Lineage (NCBI taxonomy): Bacteria > Bacillati > Bacillota > Clostridia > Eubacteriales > Oscillospiraceae > Zongyangia > Zongyangia sp. The sequence continues at coordinate 6,650 of NZ_CBDTOK010000139.1, forward strand.
AGGCCCGGTTGTCTCAAAGGAAAAGGGGGTAATGGGTTCATCCCCGCCCTGGACCTCCAGCTGGGAATAGTCAATGGAATCCTGGTGGACCCGGGCCGGGGTGCCGGTTTTAAAGCGGCGCAGCTCGATTCCCAGGGCCCGGAGGCTGTCGCTGAGGGGCCCGGCGGCATGGGTGCCGTCAGGGCCGGAGGCATAGGACACATCCCCCACAAAGATCTTGCCCCGCAGATAGGTGCCGGTGGCCAGGATGCAGGCTTTCACCTGATAGACTGCCCCCAAACCAGTGACCACCTGAGAAACATGGCCGCCGTCGGCTCGGACCTCCACAATCTCCGCCTGTTTGATGTCCAGGCCGGGCTGGGATTCCACCACCTGTTTCATATAGACATGGTACCGCTCCCGGTCCGACTGGACCCGGAGGCTGTGAACCGCCGGCCCCTTTCCACGGTTGAGCATCCGGCTTTGGAGGAAGGTGGCGTCTGCCGCCTTCCCCATCTCCCCGCCCAACGCGTCCAGCTCCCGGACCAGATGGCCCTTGGCCGTGCCGCCAATGGAGGGGTTGCAGGGCATGTTGGCAATCCCGTCTAAGGTGATGGTGAACAGGATGGTTTTCGCTCCCAGCCGCGCCGCGGCCAAGGCCGCTTCCACTCCCGCGTGGCCTGCGCCCACCACCGCTACGTCATAGCTGCCTGCTTCATATTCCATTCTCTCTTCCTCCTTCCGCGGGCAGTGCCCGCCGCCGAACCGCGCTGTGGCGCTATGGGTAACTAAGTCGCGTGAGACGCGGCAATGTCGCCGACAGAACTCAAAGCGCGTTTTGCCCGCCGCTAGGCGCGCGCTTATGTGTCAATCGAAACAAAGTTGCGGGCATCGCGAACGATGTCGCAAATAAAATCTAGGGCGCGTCATGCTCTCCGCAGGAGCGCCAGCTACCGCTGGGGGATACCGCGCTGTGGCGCAATGGGTAACTAAGTCGCGGGCATCGCGAACGATGTCGCGAATAAAACCTAGACGCGCCATCCTCACCGCTAGGCGCGCGCTGGCGGGCAGTGCCCGCAGCCGAATCGCGAATGAGTGCTGGCAGTGACCTATTCGCGGGTGTCGCGACAATCTCACAAAATAAAAACCAAAGGCGCGTCTTGCTCTCCGCAGGAGCGCCAGCTGCCGCTGGGGGATACCGCGCTGTGGCGCAATGAGTAAACTTAGTCGCGTGAGACGCGGCAATGTCGTCGACAAAACTCAAAGCGCGTTCTGCCCGCCGCTAGGCGCGCGCTGTAGTGTCAATTGAAACATAGTTGCGGGCATCGCGAACGATGTCGCGAATAAAACCTAGGGCGCGTCATGCTGCCCGCTAGGGCCGCGTCTTCCCGCCCCGGGAGGGGCCGCAGGCTATTTGCCGACACAGAAGCGGGCAAAAACCTGCTCCACCACAGCTTCGGAGGCCCGCTCCCCTGTCAGCTCCATGAGGCAGGAGATGGCATCCTCCACACAGACATCCACCGCGTCTAGGGTGAAGGCCATGGTCAAAGCTTCCACTGCGCTTTGCACAGCGGCAAGGGCGCGGTAAACACAGTCCTTCTGCCGCTCATTGGCAATCATCGGCGCCTGGGGATCCAGATGCTCCAATGCCATAACCTGGCTGATGGCCTGGGATAGGGCTTCCCGGCCCTCCCCCGCCTTGGCAGATGTATAAACTATATGTTGAAATCTATCTTGAATATACTTTTCGTCAATTCTTTGATCCAGATCCTGCTTGTTGATAATGGCAATGGCCGGCTTATCCCCGCAGGCGGCTATGATTTCCCGATCATCCTCGGTGAGAGGGCTGGAGCTGTCAAAGACCGCCAAGATCAGGCTGGCCTGGTTGATCCGCTCCTTGGCCCGCTGGACACCGATGCGCTCCACCGGGTCGTCGGTGGCCCGGATGCCGGCGGTATCCGCCAGCCGGAGGGGGATGCCGTCCACAATGATGGTATCCTCCACCACATCCCGGGTGGTGCCGGGGATGGCGGTGACAATGCTCTTATCAAAGCCGGCCATCATATTCATCACGGTGGATTTGCCCACATTGGGCCGGCCCACAATGGCGGTATCAATCCCCTCCCGGAGCAGGCGGCCGGTATCAAAGGTGGCGATGAGGGATCTCAGCTCCTCCTCTGTCTGTTGCAGCCGGGCCAGGAGCCTTTCCCCTTCCACCTCTTCCACGTCCTCTTCGGGATAATCAATCCAGGCGGCGAGATGGGCGGCATTTTCCACCAAGTCCCCGGTGATTTGTTGAATCTTTCGGAAGAGGGTTCCCTCTTTGGCTGCCAGGGCGGACTGGGCCGCCTGCCGTCCCTGGGCCGCGATCAGATCCGCCACCGCTTCCGCCCGGGTCAAATCCAGTTTGCCGTTTAAAAAGGCCCGCTTGGTAAATTCCCCCGGCCCTGCGGGCTTGGCGCCCTGGCGGATCAGGGCCGATACCAGCCGCTGGAGGAGATAGGGGCCTCCATGGCAGGAGATTTCCGCCACATCCTCCCCCGTATAGGAGCGGGGCGCTTTAAAAATCAGCACCACTGCTTCGTCAAAATCGCCGTCCCCGTCAAAGACATGGCCAAAGGTAGCGGTATAGCCCTCCATCCCGCACAGGTCATCCCCCATGGCGGAACGGAACAC
>NZ_CBDTOK010000140.1:0-4264 GCF_965361945.1 Zongyangia sp.
GACTCTAGGGCCTGCTGCAATTTGCTGACATAGGAGGACTTGATATAGGTGGTCACCGAACCGTTGCAGTCCACATCATAGGAGCGGCTGCCGTCATAGTAGAACTGGAGCACCTCCGGGCTGCGGTTTTGGTCGGTGAGGTTCGCCGTCAGGGTCATATCCGGTTCCCCGGACACCTCCTGGGACCGTTCTCCCTCGCTGCGGGCGGAGAGAGCCATGGTGAAGAAGCTGTCGAATAGGTCGGCGTCCACAGCCTCCCCGTTGACGGTAGGCTCCTCGCCGGGAACCAGGGTGTAGGTTTCTGAGCCAAAGGCGATCTCCAGGGAGGAAATCTCCTCCTGGGTGTCGATGATATACTCCTCCGGCAGGAAATCCTGGTACTGCAGCCGCATAAAGGAGATGCCGCTTTCATCCAGGTCGTAGAGGATGTCCACATCCGAGCGCATGGCGGAAAGCAGGTCTTTATCCCGGCCGTCCAGGCGGATTTCCAGGGTCTGCCCGTCGTATTCCAGGGTAATCACCGTCTCCGGATCATCCAAACCGGCGTCGGTGATGTCCTGCTCAGTGGGCTCCAGGTTGACGGTATGGGAGGCGTAGACGCCAAAGACGCCGCCGAGGATGCTGGCGACCTCATCCCCCAGTTTCCGCCGGACCGGGGACACCATATAGAAGGTGCCGGACTCCCCGTCAAAGGTAATCTCAATGGGGGTCTCCCGGAGGGAGCCGCCAAAGGTAATCTTGGTGAGCCCCAAGGTCTTGCAGCTTTCCACCACATCGCTGGAGCTTTCCAGAGGCGGGATCAGGCGCCGCTCCACATACTCGCTCATGGGGGAGATCAGTCCCCACACATCCATTTCCTGCATGAGATAGACGTTGCCGTTCTCGGTCTGGACATACATTTCCGAGCCGCTGGGGGTGGAATCCCCCACCTTCAGCCGGAAGACGCTGCCGTCCGAATAGGTGACGGCGGCTTCGGCCAGGGGATTGTCCAGGCCGTATTTTTCCAGGTCGCTGGGGTTTTCCTCTACCAGCTGGGTGGCCGTCACCTCAGAAGCGTCCGCCAGGATGGAGTACAGGCCGCTTTCGTTGCGGGGATAGCCCTCCAGCTCCTCGATATAGGCGTCCCCGTTTTCGTCCACCAGGACGGTATATTCCTCATCCACGGTCTTGATTTCTACCGAAACCACGTCCTCAACCGCGTAGGGGGATAAGACTACGCTGGAACTGCTTTGGGAGCTGCTGGATTCCCCGTCCCCTTCCGCCGGGGTACGCTGCACCAGAAGGATTACCGCCGCCAGGAGGGCGACGATGACCACCCCCGCCAGCAGCCCAATGGTTCTTTTGCTGATTTTACTCATCCATTCACCTCCTGTGGGCAAAACATGCCCACGGATTTATCTGCGCCGCCGCACGCCTACCGGCGAGGAAGACGCGCCCGGAGTCTTTATTTGCGACATTGCCGCGGCACACGCGATTTTGTTACCTATTGCGCCACAGCGCGCTCCTGCGGAGAGCAAGACGCGCCTTTGGCTTTATTCAAGACATCGCCGCGGCACACGCGATTATATTATAGCCGATACCACAGCGCGCGCCTACCGGCGGGCAAGACGCAGCCCCTGCCGGGGCGGGAAGACGCGCCTTAGATCTTGTTTAAGACACTGCCCGCGATACCCGCACGCCTACCGGCGAGGAAGACGCGCCCTGAGCCTTTATTGGCGATATTGCCGCGGCACCCGCGATTTTGTTACCCATTGCGCGCCGCAGCGCGATGTCCTCCGGCGGGAGCCGGCGCGCCTTAGTTTTATCCGAGACACTGTTTGCGATGCCCGCAACTGAGCCGCGATTGACACTACAGCGCGATCTGGCCGCGGGCACTGCCCGCCAGCGCCTGCGGCGGGCAAGACGCGCCATGAGTTTTATTAGTAACGCTGACGCGTCACACGCGATTTTGTTACCCATTGCGCCACAGCGCGGCATCCCCCACCGGAAGGTGGTCCTGGCGGGCAGCAAGACGCGCCTTAGTTTTATCCGAGACACTTGTCCGCGATGCCCGCAACTGAGTCCCGATTGACACTACAGCGCGATCTGGCCGCGGGCACTGCCCGCCGGAAGGTGGTTAGCGGTGCCGGCGGCGCAGCCAGATGGCGATGCCGGTGACCAGCACCACCAGAGGCAGGGCTACCACGAAGACGGCGCCCAGGAAGATGGCCTGGGTGGAGTTGACGCCCAGCTCACTGCCGCTGATGTTCTTATCCACCAGATTGAGGGCATCCTCCCGCTGGGCCAGGTCGGCCAGGACGGAGAGGAAGTATTCCCCGTTGCCCACCGAGGTGCTCTCCAGCAGGGTGGAAATGAGGCTGGTGACCGAGCTGCCGGCCAGCACATGGGACATGCTGCCGTCGCTGCGGGTTTTGGTGGAATAGAGCAGGGCCGGATAGGGGCCGGAAGCGCTGTCGGAAGAGATGGTGAAGTTCTCATCCGCGTCAGCCGGCATAATCCCCGTTGTCTCGGAGAAGGAGAGCAGCTCCCGCACCTGCACATCCCCCTGGCTGTCGAAAAGCTGGGTCATGGGGCTGGCGTAGGGCATGGAGATGGCGATGTTCTGCTCCATCAGGTCGGCGCCGAACCGGTCGGAAGCATAGTTGACGATGGTGAAGAAGGGATTCTGGTTAAAGTACATGTTCCCGTCGGTCTCATAGATAAGGCCGTCATCTATCTGGATCCCCCACTCCGCCAGGAAGGCGTCCAGGTTGGGGGTATCCGGCTGGGAGGCGTCGCCCAGGTAGATGAGGGTGGTGCCGTCCCGCTCCAGGAAGTCGTCGATCCGGGAAAGCTCCTCCACCGAGTAGTCGCTGGTGGGGGCCGCCATCCAGGCCACCTTTACATCATCGGGGATGTCCTCGGTGACCACGGAATGCTCGATGACCTCATAGTTATTTTGCACCATCAGCTCGGCAAAGTAGGTGAGGGGGTCCTCCCCGTGGCCGTTGAGGACGGCGATCTTCACCTTGTTTTCGTCGGTGACCCGCATGATGGCGGAGGTCATGGTCTGCTCCGCCTTGGAGGAGATGATCTGATAGCCGTAATAGGTCTGCATGGTGTTAAACAGATCGTAGGGGCTGACAGTGGTAGCCTCCTCCCCGGAGGTGATCAGGATGTCGTAATCAGCGATCTCCAGGTCGGCATACTGGCTTTCCAGTTGGGGGTTCTGGACCAGGTCCACATACTCCACGGTGATTTTATCCGAGATTTTGGCGTACATGTCGATAATCTGTGCCGCCTGGGCAAAGTAGTCGTTCTGGCCCATAAAGTTCTGCTCGGTGGCCAGCACCCGGATCTGCACCTCTTTGTCCAACCCGGCCACATAATCCCGGGTCTCCTGGGAAATTTCAAAGGCTTTGTCCTGGGTCATGTCGATGCTCATGGGATACCGCTCGCTGAGGGCGGACATGAGGAAGTTAAAGAGGACAACCACCACGATTACAATGACGGTGATCCCCACGGCAAAGCCGGAATGCTTGAATTTTTTGGTCTTCCAGAAGGAGGTCTTTTTCTTCACCGCTTCACCGGAGGCAGCGGGAAGGTTTGCCTTCTCCTTTGTTTGGTCTTTGGAAAATAATTTTTTCATCTGCCTCACCCCCTAGCTCCATCTCTTTTTTTCCAGCACCCGGACGGTGAAGAAAATAAACAGTCCGGATACGCTGAGGAAAAAGATCACGTCCGCGATATTTAAAAGCCCTAAGGTGAAGTTGGCATAGCGGGTGTAGAAGGAGAGCCCGTAAACCAAATCCTGCAAAAACTGGGTGGGCATCACCGAGGACAGGGTGTCGATGAGCATCAGCCCCATCATGACGGCGAAGCTGGCCACAGCGGCGATGACCTGGCTTTCGGTGAGGGAGGAGATGAACACGCCGATGGCGATGAGGGCCAGCCCCAAGAAGACGGCGCCCAGCAGGTTGCCGACAAACAGGGACAGGTCAATGGGGGCAAAGGCCGCCAGCACCACGGCATAGACCACCGTAATGGCCATGGCCACCAGGTACATGATAACGGCGGAGAGATATTTGCCCAATACAATGGAGTAAAGCCCCACCGGCGCGGTGAGAAGGGCTTGGTCGGTGCGCAGCTTTTTGTCCTCGCTCATCAGCCGCATGGTCAGGATGGGGATGAGGAACATAATCACCGAGAACATGGAGGAGAAGAAGGAGCGCATGTCGGTGGTGTTGCTCAGCACGTTGGAAAGGAAAAAGTAAAATCCCGCGAA
>NZ_CBDTOK010000141.1:0-3332 GCF_965361945.1 Zongyangia sp.
ATCCTTTTCTTGAGAGAAAAGGATGGCGGGCAGTGCCCGCTGCCAAACCGCGCTGTGGCGTCATTCGAGACAAAGTCGTGGGCAACGCGAACAGTGTCGCGAATAAAACTGTGGGCGCGCCGGCTACCGCAGGTCCGCGTGAGACGCGGCGGTGTTTCGAACGAGACTTGGGGCGCGACTTGCTGCCCGCTAGGGCCGCGTCTTGCCCGCCGCTAGGCGTGGTGGAAGGCACAGGAATGGCGCAGGGGGCAGTCGGCGCAGCTCTTCTTTTTCTTTTGGCCGGGAAGGTCAGTGATGCCGATGACAGCGGTCACCGATTTCCGAGGGGTTAAGATATTGTCCCCGGTGGCGGCCAGGCCGATTTTCCGATGGGTATCCAGCAGGGCGGTGAACCCCTGCTGCTGGGTGATGGGCATATCCCCATAGCCTGGGGAAAACCGCCAGGTAATCCCCTTGCCCCGGGCCTGGGCGTCCTTGGCAATCTCCTCCTGCACCTGGTCGCAGACCCCCTCGATGGCGGCGGTGGCGCAGGCGTCCAGAACCACAGCCCGGGCCATGTCGGTGACCTGGGCCCGGCGCAGGGCCTGCTCAATGCCGGAGCCGATGGTGGCGGCCAGCAGGACGCAGCTTTTGCAGCCGGTCAGATGCCGCCGGATATCCTCCCCTTCCAGGGAGAAGCTGGTGCCTGCAAGCTCCACCCCCTCCCCCATACGGATGGGGAACTCCCGCCACAGATACCGGGGGGTGGCAAGCAGCCGCACCTGGGAGACGCATTCCTCCACCAGGGCGGCGGTGGCCTCATCCGGCTCTGTAGTGCCGCAGCCGAGATACCGCAGCACCTCCCGGCGGTCGATGGCAAACTCCATGGATTAGTCCTCCCGCTCGTTGATGCAGTGGACAATGCTGCCGATGCTGCCGCTGATCCGCCGGGCTACCTCGGGATTGTTCATGGTATAGAGGTGGATGCCGTGGGCCCCGTTGGAGAGCAGGTCGATGATCTGTTCGGTGGCGTAGGCAATGCCCGCGTCCATCATGGCGGCGGGGTTGTGGCCGTACCGGCTGAGGATCCGCACCAGCCGCTTGGGGATGCTGGCGCCGCACAGGGAGACCATCCGCTCGATCTGGCTTTTGTTGGTCACCGGCATAATGCCCGCCTGCACCGGCGTCTGGATCCCCGCCTCCCGCAGCTTGTAAAGGAAGTTATAATAATCCTCGTTGTCAAAAAACAGCTGGGTGACCAGATGGCTGGCGCCGGCGTCCACCTTTTCCTTCAGATGGCGGATATCCGCCTCCAGGGTGGGGCTGTCCGGATGCCCCTCCGGATAACAGGCCGCCGCCACGTCAAAGCCGCCCCGCTCCTGGATGGTGCGGATGAGCTCCGAAGCGTACTTAAATTCCCCCTTGGGGGGCCGGTCGGGATTTTTATCCCCCCGCAGGGCCAGGACATTCTCAATCCCTGCCTGTTCCAGTTCGTCCAGGGTGGCATAAATCTGCGCCTTATCCGAATTAAGGCAGGTCAGATGGGCCAGCGGGATCAGGCCGTAATCTTCCTTGATGGCCCGGGCGATCCGGCAGGTGGAATCATCCGCCGGGTTGCCTCCCGCCCCATAGGTCACGCTGACATAGTCCGGCTTTAAGTCCCGGACGCTGTCCAGGGTGCGGTAGATGGCGTCAATGGTGCCGTTTTTCTTGGGCGGAAACACCTCCAGGGAGAAGACCGCCTTCTTCTGCTGGAATAGCTGGGATATCTTCATGGGTTTCCCCTCTCTTTCCTTTGGAATTTCCCGGTAATTCAGTTAGGTAAAGTATAACATCCCCGCCGCCAAATGTAAACCGGTTGCCATCTCTGTCCCGGCGGGTATAATAGGAAGTAGAAATTACAAAAAGGCTGCCGGGCCTGTCCCGGCCGGCCGGGGAGTATCTATGTACGAAAATACGGAACAAAAGCAAATCGCCCTCCTTGTCTGCGTGGATACCGGGGAGTTTGACGCCCAGGTATCCATCGACGAATTGGAGGAGCTTTCCTACACCGCCGGGGCTCAGGTGGCCGGCAAGGTGATCCAGCGCCGGGAGAGCCTGGATCCTTCCACCTGCGTGGGCTCCGGCCGCCTGGAGGAGATCAAGGAGTTCTGCCAGGCAAACGACGTAAACCTGCTGATCTTCGACCATGAGCTGACGGCGGTCCAGCAGCGGAACATCGAACGGGAAACCGATCTGGCCGTCATCGACCGCACCACCCTAATCCTGGACATCTTCGCCCAGCGGGCCCGCTCTAAAGAGGGAAAACTCCAGGTGGAGCTGGCCCAGCAGAAGTATCTCCTGCCCCGGCTCATGGGGCTGGGACAGAGCCTGTCCCGGCTGGGAGGCGGCATCGGCACCCGGGGCCCCGGCGAATCCAAGCTGGAATCGGACCGCCGCCACATCCGCCGCCGCATCCAGTCCCTGGAGGGGCAGCTGGAGGAGGTGAGGCGCCATCGGGAGCTACTGCGCCGCCGGAGGAAAAAGGACGGCGTCATCACCGTGGCCATTGTGGGCTACACCAATGTGGGGAAATCCACCCTCCTCAACACCCTCACCGACGCCGGGGTCCTGGCCGAGGACAAGCTCTTCGCTACCCTGGATCCTACCGCCCGGGCTTTGAAGCTTCCCGACGGCCGCAGCGTTATGCTGGTGGACACGGTGGGGCTTATCCGCCGGCTGCCCCATCATCTGGTGGAGGCTTTCCACTCCACCCTGGAGGAGGCGGTGGAAGCAGACCTCATCCTCAATGTCTGCGATATCTCCAGCGAGGAGACCCTGGCTCAGATCGAAACCACCCGTCAGGTCCTCCAGGAGCTGGGAGCCGGGGACAAGCCGGTGGTCACCGTCCTCAACAAATGCGACAAGCTTTCCCAGATGCCCCTGGTCCTGGAAAAGGGATGCGTCTTTATCTCCGCCAAGACAGGCTTTGGCCTGGAAAAGCTCTTGGAGGCCATTGAAAAGGCTCTGCCGCCCACCCATCTCCGGCTCAAGCTGATGATTCCCTTTGACAAAGCCGCCATCTACTCCCGCCTGAAGGATTCCTCGGTGGTCTACGCTGAGGAATACACTCCCCACGGCATCCTGGTGGATGCGCTGGTGGACATGAAGATGCTCCACGAGGTGGAAGGTTTCATAGAATAAAAAGGACAGCCGCTTTATAAAGCGGCTGTCCTTTTATTCCAGCGACAGCTGGCCCCGGGATGTTCCGAAAAATCGTCGGCTGCCGCCGAAACCGCCCACGGCCCCTCCCGGGGCGGGAAGACGCGCCCTGGGTTTTATTTTGTAACACTGTTCGCGATGCCCGCAACTGA